>CAIXUF010000874.1 GCA_903922535.1 Candidatus Hydrogenedentota bacterium | reverse complement strand
CCAAAGTCTCGGTGATCGACGAATTGAACGCGGCCGGGGTGAAGGCCTGGAAGTCCGGCGGGTCGGCGGTCGTCGCGAGCTGCCCATGGCACGGCGAAGACAAGCATCCTTCGCTATGGGCAATGCCCGAGCGCGGCTTGTTCGGCTGCAATGTGCCGAGCTGCATCGCCTACGGAAAGCATGACGTGATCAATGCCCGGGCGCTGCGCCGCGGGCTGACGGTGCCGGAAGCAATTCGTGAGCTATGGGCGGAGGTCCGCTGATGGCCTATCTCGCCGCTGATTGGAACTATTACGAAACTGTCCAGCAGGCTTTGGACATCGCCGAAGAAAACCGCGAGAAGGCGGCGAAGGCGGCCGCGGCCGCTGACGGGCTGCGCCAGGGCTTGGCTAAGATTGGTGTGCCGTGGAAAGACGGAATACGGCCGGCGACGGCGGCTGCCCTGGGTCTGACGGTCGAAGAGCTGCAACGGATTGAAGCCGGCGAGCTGCTGCCAGGCGAAACTATTCCGGCGCCGGCGCCGTTCAACGGTCGGCCCATCGGCGACATTGCCGAGCTGTCCGCGGCGGTGCTGATGGATACGCCGGGCCTGGCGGAGAAAGTGACCGAAGAGCTCGAGAAGGTCAAGGCCTGGACGAAGCTGTCGAACATGGCGGAGATCCTGGATACGCTGCGCCTGGTGGATCCTGACGCGGCCGACAAGCTGTCGGCGTGCGCGGATCCTGAACAGGGCTTCGTCAAGTTTTGCCCGACCGGGCACTATTGCCAGTACTGCAACAAACGCTGCTGGCTGCGGATCTGTCCGAATTGCGCGAAGGCCATTGCCCAACGGCTGCGCGACAAGTTGAACGGGGTGCTGTCCGAAGTCTTGAAGGATCGGCCTCCAAGCTTTACCTTGAAGCATTTGGTTCTGACAATCAAGCGCACGCCGGCGGCCGTCGAAGGCCTGGGGCACGAGGCGGCCTTGATGGCTAGGGCGGCCGCTGCCCAACGTGACATTGAAGATCTGCACGATATGAACAAAGCCCTGATACGCGCCCTGTTCATCGGCGACGACAAGCGGGTCGGGGCAAGCGCCTATCTGGAATTCGGACCTGAAGGCGGAAACGTGCATGATCACAATATCGTCTTCTCGGGCTTTGTGCCGCAAGACCAAATCAGCGACAAGTGGCGCGAGCTGTCATTGAGACGGCCGATATGGCAGCCCTGGGTGCTGGCCACCTTGGCGGAGCTGCAAGCGCGCAAGGCGCGGTACACGGCCGAGCTGAAAGCCCTGGGCAAGTCGCGGGGCCTGCGGGCGCGCCGGCTGCGCCTGGTGCTGCGCCGGATGACAAAGCGGTGGCTTCAAGCCGAGATCGTCCGCCAGGCGAAGCGCCAGGGCAAGGGCGATTGCGTCGTCCATATCAGCAAGATTGATGCCGACAAGGCGGTGGCCGAAGTGGTCAAGTATGTGACCAAACTTCACAAGCGCGATGCCAAGACCGGGGTCTATGAAACGCCAGTCGCCGACCTGGTCGCCCTGCATTTGGCCTTGAAGGGCAAGCGGCGCGCCTGGTCCTGGGGTTCGTTCTATGGCGTTGACATCGTCGAGCCGGAAAGCGAGCTCGAGCCGAATACCTGCCCAGTCGAGGGCTGCGGCGCAACGCTGCTAGGGGCAACGGTGGCCGACCTGCGCGGCCTGGGCCTACTTCACTTGAAAGACGCGAGTAACTGCCGGGGCGGCAGTCATCCGGGCGCCCTGGCGGTGCCGCTGCCGTTGGGGGTGGGGCCGTGACCGGGGCGGATCTGCGCCTCGAAGGCCTGCCGGCGGTGCCGGTGCTGTGCCTGGTGGAGATCGGCGGCGTGTGCCGCCCGTTTGCGTTGGCTAGCCAAACAATTCAGCCAAACAAAGCCGACCATACACTTGCCTGGTTGAATTGGTTGGGGTGGTTGGATTGGCTTGGTTGGTTGACGGTGCGGCCCTGGTTGGCCGTGTGCGAGAGCTGCCGGAGGGGTAGGGGGGTGTTACAGAGCCCTGTTTCAGAGCCGGGCAGCGTGTGTCACATAGGCAAGTGCCATAGGCAAGCCTAGTAGACCGGATGATCATATATACCCCACAAATCACGACGATGATTGCGGGGTGCCGAAAGGAGGTGATATAAAATGGCAAAGTCGAAGAAGAGCACGAAGCGCAAGACGGAGAGCAAGAAGAGCAAGGCGAAGAAGCCGGCTATTCCGTTTGGCGCGTTCCAGACGAAGTAAGGCGTTGGCCTGGTCGGTGGCCCAACCTGCATGCGCCGGCGCGGGAAAGTCGGAAGCTGCCCGAAAACCGCATGCAGTCGCTAGGATAGGGCGAAGATGAAACGTCGGGAGATGATCGTTTTGAGCGCCAACGGGCGGCCGGTGCTGGCCGGGCGCGAGCTGCGCCCGGGCGCCAAGCTTGAAGTAAAGCTGGTCAGTGAAGGAATGGCGCGCTGGTGCCTGGTGGAGCTGGTGAGCTTTGAAGGGCGGTGGCTCTTGGCTCTTCCACGACAAACGCTCTTTGGTCCGAGAAGCGCAATTCTCGCGATTGGCCAACTTGCCCGTTTCCCGTTTTCCGGCGAAACCCGCAAACCGCCAATTCCTTTTTCCTCGAGAAGTCGCTTTTCGCCGCTCGACGAATTCGGCGATTTTTCGCCGGACGATGAAGCGTGATCACGCGCCCGTCTTTTCTCGTCGAAAAAACGTGTTGCCGATATCAAACCGGAGTTGATATCGGTCAAGTCGTCTTCGCCAGTTTGCCGAGCTTTCAACCCCACAGGGTATGGCTAGGAGTTCGGTATAGCTCGATGTATGCATGTGGCGGGTAGATTATGGCAACCTTTGCCGTGTTTCTAGATGATCACGATAGGGAGATGTTGGGGGCTCTTTGCCGTGTTGCTTTGGAGCGGAAGCCTAGCGAGAAATCGGACGGCAAGCTTGGGGCCGGGCCTATCATCCGGATGCTGATTTACCATTGTGAGCTCTTCAAGGCGGAGATCCTGCAAGAGCTGACGGTACCGCCGATGGAAGGTGAGCGGCGCGAAAAGCTGTGCATCCGGATGACTGGCCAGGAGCGGGAAACGCTGCGCGCCCTGGCTGAGCTGTGCAGCTGGTCAATGTCCGACCTGGTTCGGGCCTTGATTGAATACCATTGGATCCTGCGCGAAGAATACCTGCAAAGCCAACCTGCGCTAACCTATGCCGAGCATATGTCGCGGTCGTGGCGCTTGCTTTCTTTCCAGCCGGATAGGCTCAACCCATGGTATTGCCATGAGCGGGAAAGCAAACAGCGGATGGAAGAGACGGCCACAGAGAGCCGGAAGATTGTCGCTGCCCAATTGCGCGAAGCGGGCCTGGACGGCGAGCACATAGAGCAATTCTTCCACGGCGTGGAAGTGGCAAAGGAAGTCCGTGATAGCTACATGTGGGACGACAAGGCCAAGTCGCCGGCGGCCACCAGAGACGAAGAGCGGCGCGCCGATGAGGCACAACACTTTGTAGGCACAAACCAGTTTACCGGGCCGGGGGGCGGCGAAGGTCAAGCGGGCTGTAGCGAAGTGGCCGTGGTTCTGGTCTTTGGCCTGGGGACGTTGGCGTTGATAGCATGGGGCGGCTGGTATGTGTTCACCAGTTTGCTGCCCATGATCATAAGGTGAGACATGAGAAATCTACACGTGAAATTGCCGGATGAGATCGCCGCAGAGCTCGACATGATTGTGGAGACGACGGGCGCGGACCAAACGCGGATTATCCGCGGCATGATCGAACATTGGGCGGCCGTGGTCAATGACCACAAAGCACGGGGCTTCCTGGTGCGGCCGCTGCCTGGCGCGTCGTTTTCGGCAGCCATGGTCGCCGACCGGATCGGCATGTTTGACGCGGCAGCGCCCGGGCGCCCTACGTCAGATATGGCGATGGGCGCGCCGGCGGGGCCTGCATCGTCCTAACTGGCGATGGCGCCGGCGGCGCGCCCGACCGAAGTATTTCCGTGGAAATACCAGACGCCGGCGGCGTGCGAAAAGCCAAGTCGGTTCTTTTCTTTCTAAGCTAACCCCCGTCCTAACAGCCCGCTTGACTGTAGCACGGTAGCGTGCTACACTTCTAGCTATGCCTGATCCTGAATACATGGTTCGAATTCCAGCTGAAGTTTTGAAGCAAGCCAAGATCGCGGCGATTGAAGCGAATATGCACTTGTCTGAAGTCGTCCGCCAATTGATAGAGCTGTGGCTTGCCGGGAAAGTGAAGCTGCCAAAGACGAAGTAATCAAACGGCGCGCGCCCGGGGCGCTAACCCCAAGCACGCGCCTAACCCATGCCGGGGTGTCGGTATGGGCTGCGCACTATTGTACACGCGGCCCTGCCTTGCCCTGGTAGGGCTTTTCTTTTGCGGAGGTGCGCAATGGACAAAGCAATCGGGGCGGTGGTGGCGGTGGTGGCTATCCTGGCGCTGGCCCTGGGGGCCGTGTGCGGGGTGGCCTGGGGATTGTCGAAGGCCTGGCAGTCGCCGGCGATGGTCGCTGCCCTGGCGCGCCAGGAGAGCGCCCGGGCTGATACGCTGCAAGCGCAAGCCGACAAAGAGCGGGCGGCCGCCGATGCGGCCGGCGCCTGGTCGCGGTCGTCGTCGCTGCTGGCCATAGAATGGTCGCGGCGTTGGCCTTTGGTCGTCGCCCTGGTCCTGACGGCCGCGGCCCTGGTCGCCCTGGGGTCGTCGGCTTCCTGGGTGCGGTGGGCCTGGTCGCGGTCGTCGGTGGTGCCGCTGCCGGGCGGGCTGATTGCTTTCCGCGAGGGGCCGGCGGTCGTCGTCATTGATCCAACCCATATGATCGGCGGCGTGCTGCGCCTGGATCGGGCCGGGGTGCGGCCGGTGCTGCAAACCAGTGAAGACCTGGCGGCCGACATTGCCCGGGCAGCCCTGGTCGCCAGGGCCGTTGAGAAGGTCGGAGGCAATGAGAGCCGGGCCGAGCTGGCGGCGCGAGTGACTGAAAGTCTCTCGACGGCATTTGCCAACCTGGCGGGCTCGACGGCGCCGGCGATATCGGCCGCCAGTGGGCCGGCCGCGCCGGCGCTGCGCCTGGTCCGGGTCCGGTCGGGCGCTGAGAAAAAGAAAGCGGCCTTGATCGACGATACGGCGGAGCTGCGCGAATTCGTCGAGCAAGGGGCAGCCCGCGGCTTCCAGCGTCGGGAGTGGGCGGGGTACAAATTCAAGAGCACGGGGCGGGCCTGTTCTCAAACCCGTTGGGCGACGTTGGCCGGATGGCTGCGGGAAGCCGAGCTCCTAGACGGGTCCGCCCTGATTTGCCCTGCAAGTGAAGCCCTGGAGCGCCTGGGGTATGATGCCGGCGGAGATGCCGGAGAAAGCGAGAGCAAGCAATGACGACGGAGATCTGCGTTTACTGTGGTAGCGAAGAGCCGCGTGGATACTGCGATATGTCGCCCGATGGCGCATGCCATATGGACGATGCCGGGCCTGACTACGTGTCGCCGTACAATTGCTGCCATGAGTGCGGGGCGGAATTTTCGCCGGCGGAAAGAGACGGCTTTGTAGATCACGTGTGTGATCCTGGAAGAGTGGCAGCCTATAAGGCCTATCTTGAAAGCGACGATGAAGATGCCGAGTGGGACTATAGAGCCTAACGAAAGCGAGAGCGCAGAATGACCGAAGACCTGAAATCCTACGAAGCTACCTGTGATGTCTGCGGAGTGAAGCACACGAAGACGCAACTATATGCGGGCGAGGGCTTTCATTGGTGGGCGAAGTGCCCTACTTGCCAAAGCTCGAAGATGATCGAGACGGCAAACAACTATCACTTCAACACCTTTACCGCTGTCGGAGACATTCTTGTCTGGAAGCCCATGGGCGAAGAAAGAAACTTCTATCGGATCGAGCTGCCCGGAGATGAAAACCGTTGGTCGTATGGTTGGGATGAGATCGAGAAATTCTCGAAGGTTCTGGCTGAAGTGATCGAGTTCACCAGACAGAAAGAAAGCGAGGTCGGCAATGGATAAGTATTTCGTGAAAGAGTTGGACCAAACCCAACCTATCTATCCGCTTGGGCTGCGATGGGGAGTGTATCTGATGACAGAAATAACGCCGGTGGCGTTTGGGTTCTTCTACGACAAGCTGGTCGCGGTGGCTGTCTGCAATGTGATGAACGATGGCGCCTGGAAGTTCAAGGTCGAAGCCGGCGCCAGGCTGCCCGAATAGCGGCCGCGGCCGATTGGGTGTAAAACTGAGTGATGAAACGAAGGGACACAACAATGATCGTCAACGCTGACTTGAAGCTGAGCGACGGGCAATCGGTCGGGGTGGTGACTGCCTACGCCAAGAAGTTTAGGACGGGATCTGTCGGCTTCTATGGCAATGGCAAGGCCGAGATCGCCGGGAAGCGGTATCAGGTTCAGGTTCAACTAGTCGAGATAGGGACAAAGCCGGTCGGCGAGACTGAGCCGGGATCGCCCAAACCGGAAAATGAGCCGTCAGAACAGCCCAAGACGGGCCGTAGGGGCGCCAAAACTTCCTAGTGGGACTTGTCAGTCGGAGTGGTAAAACGGTGCCCGTGTGGGTGCTGTGGTGTGACTTGACACGGTACACCACTAGGAGTAGACTTTGAACATAAGTTCGTGGAAATAAAATCTCCCCATCATTGGGCCTGGCAGCCCTAGGGGAGATTTATTCGGCAGGTAAGCCGACAGCCAGCTACCAGTATAGCGCGCTTTATCTGAATTTTCAACCTTAGCAATTCCGGGCACAAAAAGCCCGTTTGCAAAACGCTTACCCGCCGAATGAAACGCCCGTCTGCCAGCCGGGCGTTTCGCATTCTAGGAGGGTGAGTATGGCAATGTTTGCTGACAAGCTGGTGAGTGCCCATACCTGGCTGGCCCTGGGTGCGGACCTGATCCCAAAACAGCCAAGATCGAAGGACAATATCGCCGGCTTTGGTCCACGCCAAAGGCGGATCAAGACGGCGCCGGAAGTCGAGCTGTGGTTCGGCGAGCGGCGCGCCAACCTGGCGATTGTCCTGGACCACGGTTTTGTCGCCGCTGACTTCGACGATGCCGGCGCCTATTGGACTTGGGCAGCCGGGCCGGGCGCCAATGCCGAGACGTACACCGAGCTGACAGCCCGCGGCGCCCATGTGGTGTGGCGGGGCGATGCGCTGCCTGCGGGCAATGCGCCAGGAGTGGAGTTCAAAAACGCCGGCGTGCTGATGGTGGCGCCGTCGGTTCATCCGTCCGGCGCTGTCTATCGAATTCTCTGTTCGCTGCCCCCCGCTCGTCTTACCTTCAAGCAAGCCCAAACCCTTTTTCCTTTTCTGAGCTCAACCCCAAAGCCCGCTGCCGTCCAAGACATTTCCACGGAAATACTTCGCCGGCGGCCGGCGGCTGCCCTGTCCAGTCGCCCGACCATGATCGAGATCATAAAGTCCAAAGTCTCGGTGATCGACGAATTGAACGCGGCCGGGGTGAAGGCCTGGAAGTCCGGCGGGTCGGCGGTCGTCGCGAGCTGCCCATGGCACGGCGAAGACAAGCATCCTTCGCTATGGGCAATGCCCGAGCGCGGCTTGT
>CAIXUF010000873.1 GCA_903922535.1 Candidatus Hydrogenedentota bacterium | reverse complement strand
GCAACAAGTGCCCCTATAAGATCTGCACCAAGTGTTGCATTTCTTAACCGTTAACAGGGGCATAGAAACACGGAAAAACACCGGGAATGGGGCGCGGGACGGCGCGGAAAGACGAAAATGCCGAACCCCGGCCCCCTCCCAAGTTCCGCGCCCGGACCCCCTGTCCATTGCCCCGCTTTGCCTTGTCCGCCCGCCGGACGGTATACTTCCTGTTCCCCGCACCCATGCGGATTCATCTCCACGCACAGGAATTTCTGTTCATGATCATTGTAATGGCATCGTCCAAGCCGGAGGACGTCGAGCATGTCGTCCAAAAGGTCGAGGAACTCGGCTATAAAGCGCATGTGATCGTCGGTGTCGAACGCACGGTCGTCGCGGCCGTGGGCGACGAACGGGGCAAGGAGCGCCTCACCTCGCTGGAGTCCCTCCCTCACGTCGAGAAGGTGTTTCCCATCCTCAAGCCGTTCAAACTGGCCGGACGCGAGGTCAAGAACGAGGACACGGTCATCGAATGCGGCGGCGTCAAGATAGGCGGCGGCCATTTCTGCGTCATGGCCGGGCCGTGCTCGATCGAGTCGGAGGAACAGCTCAACCTCTCGGCGCGGATCGTGAAAGAGGCCGGGGCCACGCTGCTGCGCGGCGGCGCGTTCAAACCACGCACCTCGCCCTACAGCTTCCAGGGCATGGAACTGGAGGGGCTGAAACTGCTGCGGGCCGCCGGGAAGGCCGTCGGGCTGCCGGTGGTCACCGAGGCCACCACGCCCGAGCAGGTGGGGGTCGTGGCCCAATACGCCGACATGATCCAGATCGGCGCGCGCAACATGCAAAACTACGGGCTGCTGCGGGCCGCCGGAAAGATTGACAGGCCGGTGCTCCTGAAGCGGGGCATGATGTCGACCATCAACGAGTGGCTGATGTCGGCCGAATACATCATGTCCGAGGGCAACCCGAACGTGGTCCTCTGCGAGCGCGGCATCCGCACCTTTGAAACCGAGACGCGCAACACGCTGGACATCCAGGCGGTGCCGGTCATCCGGAAACTCAGCCATTTGCCGATCATTGTCGATCCGAGCCATGCCGCCGGGCGCTGGGAACTGGTGACGCCCATGGCCTGCGCGGCCGTTGCGGCCGGCGCCGACGGCATCATGGTCGAGATGCACCCGAACCCGGAAGTCGCCATGTCCGACGGCCAGCAGTCGCTCAAGCCCCACAAGTTTCGCGCAATGATGGACGCCATCCGGCCGCTGTTGAATGTAATGAACAAGACCCTGTGACCCGAAGGGGCCGCAGACCACCCAGGTGAACCCGACCATGGCTGAAGAAGAACTGATTCCGCTCGAAGAAATCGAAGGCCCCCCGGACGACGGCGAGGCGCTGGAGCCGGTCGAGACGCTTGGGCGCGAAGAGTCGCGCCAGGCGCTCTATGCGCTCCTGTTCGTGAGCGACAAACCGCTCAGCCCGAACCGGCTGGCCCAGGCGCTCGGCGACATGGACCCCGACATCGTGGCCATGCTGCTGGGGGAACTGCGCGAGGAGCTGGACGCGCAGGAAGCGCTGCCCTACACCCTGCGCGAGATCGCCGGCGGTTACCAGTTCATGACCAAACCCCAGTTTGCCCCCTACGTGCGCCGGCTCTTCCAAGTCAAGAAGAGCAACCGCATGTCCAAGTCGCTGCTGGAAACGCTGGCCATCATCGCCTACAAGCAGCCCGTCACCCGCGCCGAGGTGGAGGCCATCCGCGGCGTCAGCGTCTCCTACGCCTTCGACCAGTTGCAGGACAAGCGGCTCATCCGCATCGCCGGCGTCGCCGACCTGCCGGGACGCCCCAAGATTTACCGCACCACCGACGAATTCCTCACCACCTTCGGGCTCAAGAGCCTCAAAGAACTGCCGTCCATCGACGAGCTGCGCATCCTGGACTAACCCTTGGTGCGGCTGCAAAAATACCTGGCCGAATGCGGCGTGGCCTCCCGGCGCGCCTCCGAGGCGCTCATTGCCGAAGGCCGCGTGAGCGTCAACGGCGTCACCGCCACCCTGGGCCAGTCCGTCGATCCCGAGACAGACCATGTCGCCGTCGACGGCCGCCTGCTGGGCACGGACGACAAGGTTTACATCGTACTCAACAAGCCGCGCAACGTGGTCACGACCGCCAGAGACACCCACGGCCGGCGCACCGTGCTGGACTGCGTCCACAGCACCGACACCCGCCTGTTTCCCGTGGGCCGCCTCGATTTCGACGTCGAGGGCGTGCTGCTGCTCACCAACGACGGCGAACTGGCCTTCCGCCTGATCCATCCAAAGTTCGAGATTGAGAAGGAGTACCTGGCCTGGGTGCGCGGCAAAATGGAGCCCGCCGCGGCCGCGCGCCTGGAACAGGGCGTGGAACTGGAGGACGGCCCCACCGCCCCCGCCAAAGTCAGCGTGCTCGAAACCCGCTCCGGCAACTCGCTCGTGCGGCTCATCATCCACGAGGGGCGCAAGCGCGAGGTCAAGCGCATGTGCGACGCCGTCGGCCACCCCGTCCAGACCCTGCGCCGCATCACCTTCGCCGGCATCGAGGTAAACGGCCTCCGCCCCGGTGAATGGCGCAACCTCACGGCAGAGGAAGTGGCCGGACTCAAAGCGCTGGTCGGGCTGGAATAGGGTCTTGGGATCCATGGGACGCATGAGCCCCATGGGACTTGCGGGCAACCTGTGCGGCAAAGGGGCAAGGGTGGTGTGAAACAGCGCTGAGCACCCAAGTTCAGACTTCCTGTTTGCCTGACGGCGCAACCCGCATTGCGCCCGGGGTTCACATTCTCAAGAAGGGCGGGTTCGCCCACTGTCTCGCCGGGGACGGCACTTGTTTCCGCTGTCAGATTTGAGATTGATGACCGTCGGCCGGACCGCCTGATTCCGGCAATGCTGATGGACAACGGGCATGTGTGTCCCGGCAAGCTGGGCGGGGCGCCGCTGTGTGTCCCCCACCGCACGCTGATGAACTGTGGCCCCAACAGTTGCGGACGCGGGGGCAGCGCGGGGCATCGGCACGGCCTGCACCCAGGCCGACGGGCGCATGGCGTCGGCGGCGGGTTTGACGGGGTGCGCGGCGGCGCGCGTCCTGGTACGCGAACTGCTCGTGAGTGCGGCGGACGGCGTGCCGGATCCAGCCGACAAAACCTTGGCGGTGCGCGTCCATCGCAGGGCATGCCCCGCGCACGGCAAAGCACTCGCCGCACTGCCAAACACGCTCAATGAAATGGAATTCTGCCACCCGGAAACTGGAGCCAAAATAGACCTTGGCGTGACTCGGCAAGAAAAGCGCCATCCACGGTTCCGACGGGATACAGGAAGTCTGAAGATATTGGGCGTACCAGACCAAGACGGCAGGCGAAACCAACCTGAGTAGCGCTCCGTTGCGACACAAGCGGTACGCCCTCTTTATGTCCTTGTTTTCCAACCACTTACAATTATTTCCATGCCCATCGGGAATTTTACCGCCGGTCGGGTCCGCAAGGCTTGCCCCGTTCCATTCTTGAAAGACATTCTGCTTGCCGCATTTTTGTGCTTGACAAAACGGCAGTTTGGGTATACTTTAATCATGTGGTCAAGTAAGTGCTTTGCCACGCGTCTGCGAAAAAACACAGGAGACTTAGGAAAACACGACAGGAGGGTTTCAGATGATTCGTTTTAAGATTTGCTTTGTGCTGTTGGCCACTGTATGTACTCTGACACTGATGGGTTGTCCGGCAACGACTGAAGTGAAGGTCGTGGACAACTTCTCGGAATTGTCGATTCAACAGGTGGGCAAGGACATTGTCAATTTCTTCGACAACCTGGGAGACCAGGCCAAGATTCAGGTTGGTGACATTATCGCCAGCGCGAAAGAAGGCGGCTTCCTGCGGAAGGTGGTCGGAGTCAATGAAAAGAACGGTGTGATCCAGACGGTCACCGAGGCAGTGTCGCTGGCCGAAGCAATTCAAGACGGCATTCTCACCGGGAAGATTACGTGGACGAATCAGGATTTCCAGGACAATGGAGCCGTACTGGCGGAGGGCGGGACCCTGGCGCTCGACTTGAGCGGGCTTACGGTCTTCAGCCAGGACGGTGTGACCCTGGGTCTGGGTGAGGGAAGCACCTTGACCTATGCGCCGGACATTGACGTCAATGCCACCATTGCCAGCCACAAAGTCACCTCCTTGTCCATGAATTGCAGCGGTGAGTTTACAAGCGATTTGTACTTCAAGCTGTCTGCAACCCAGGCGGCATCGGTGAACTGGGAAACGCCCATCATTCCCGCCATCACGAAACCGTTCCTGTTCTATATTGGCCCGGTTCCGGTTGTGGGTGTTGCCTCACTGAGTTTCCCGATCGGCGTGTCGGGAACCGTGAGCGCGGGGGCCTCTGCCGAGTCTGGATTCTACGGTTCAAGCAATGTGACCGTGGGCGCCTCCGTCGTGGACGGCAAGTGGACGAACAACAGCTCCTTTGGGGAGTTCAGCCCGATTGCCCATCCGTTGGTGATCACACTGGCGAGCGGTGGAAGCGTCACGATCTACGTGAAGGTTCAGCCGAGCATCACCCTGTATGATTCCTCGACGCTGACCGGTTACGCCCAGCCTTACGTTACGGGCACCGCACAGTTCATACCGTCGCCGTTCACGTTCAATCTGTACGCCGGAATCAACGGCGGAATCAACTATGAACTGAGCATTTTCGACATCAACCTGATCAACAAGTCGTGGTTCTTCCCGGGACCGCAGTGGCAGCTTTACAATTACAGCTATCCCTACGCCATCCCGACGACCTTTACGTTTAACCTGCCCTGATCCGCCCCCGGACAGCAGGCCTGATTAGAGACAACCACCGGACTTGTCCGTGCGGAACGCATGGTCAAGAAAGGTGGTTGTCTTTTTCTTCTTGCGGATGCGTCCCCGTGCGCATGGAAGCCGCGAAGGCCGCTTCTGATCCGGGTGCCAGTGGTCTTCTATGGGGCCGGTTCGCTTCTTTTTTTGCCGCCAGACGGGAGACATGGGATAATGTCCCATATTGGAGGAAAGCGCGATGCGTAGAATTGGCCGTGGCCGCATTGGTGTGTTTTGTGTCCTGACGGGGATACTTCTGGCCGGGTGCCCGTGCGGAAAAGCCCCGACGGCATCATTCACCGCCACGCCCGTGAACGGCCCTGCCCCGTTGACGGTGTCTTTCGTGGACGCCTCGGCGGCGGGCAGTTCCCCGATTACGGCTTGGGCGTGGACTTTCGGCGACGGTGCCACCAGCACCGCCCAACATCCTTCGCACACCTACACCGCCGCGGGAACCTATGCCGTCTCACTCACCGTGACCACCTCGGCCGGAAGCGACACGGAGAGCGAGCCAGATTGCATAAGCGTCACGACCGGCGGTGAAGGCGAGGGCGAAAGCCAGACGGGCGGCAGCCTGCATGTGACGATTCTGCCGCCGGACGCGGTGGCAGACGGCGCAATATGGACACTGGACCACGGATTCAACCACGAGAGCAATCAAACGGTGAACGATGTCGCGCCGGGCCCGCACACCATTTCCTTCAAAGACTTGGGCGCCGGTTGGACGACACCCGCCGACCAGACGGTTGATGTCACCCTCAACCAGACAACGGAGGTGACAGGGCAGTATGTTGCGGTTCACGCGGTCGGCGACGAGCGGACCTTTGGGGGCATTGTTTTCAAATGGATTCCGCCCGGCAGTTTCGATATGGGAACGCTGAGGACATCCGCGGAACTCACCGCCCTCTACGGCGACAGTGAGGTTTTTTTTGACCCCGAGCATCCGCGCCACCATGTCACGATTACGCACGGATTCTGGCTGGGCAAGTTTGAGGTGACACAGGAACAATGGTCCGGCCGCATGCCCGACAACCCCTCGGCCGGAACCGGACCCACACTTCCGGTCGAGAGTGTCTCCTGGGATGACTGCCAGGCCTTCATTGCCCAGATCAACCAGCTTGGACAGGGCGTGTTCCGCCTGCCCACGGAAGCGGAATGGGAGTATGCGTGCCGCGCGGGAACCGAAACGGAGTTCTACTGGGGCGACGACGCCGGCGCGGCCAACGACTATGCATGGCACTGTCTCGATGCGCTCCATTGCTCGACACAACCCGTGGGCGGACTCGCACCGAACGCATGGGGGCTCCATGACATGAGCGGAAATGTGATGGAGTGGTGCAATGACAGCTACGACGCGAAGTACTACACGGCCGATGCCGTCACCGATCCGCAAGGCCCCGCGCCCCCGGCATCCGGCAATGTCAAGCGCGTGCGCCGCGGCGGCGGCACTGCCGACATTCACGACATTGCGTTCTGCCGGTCCGCCATGCGCTACTACAACATACAGGGCTTCGCACAGCCGGACACCGGCTTCCGCGTTCTGCGCGAAAGCGCCGAGTAAGTATCCCCCGGCAAAGCCGGGGGCTTTATATTGTGAGCCGCTCAAAGCGGCTTTGCGAGGTCGCTAACGCGGCCTCGGTTGTTTGGAGCCGCCGTGGGGCGGCCTCCAATTGTTACAGCAG
>CAIXUF010000872.1 GCA_903922535.1 Candidatus Hydrogenedentota bacterium | reverse complement strand
TCGACTGCGGTCATTGGACCGAGGGGCTTCTCGACGATTTCTGGAGCCCGAAAAATGTGAGCGCCGCGGAGTTTCGGAAATACAATTCCGACACGGTCATAGTGCTGGCGGAGGACGGCAACCGCTGCCTGCCTATGGGCGCGAAAACAGACATACCCCTGGGCATAAGTCATTACGCCGCGAAGGACCTGGAAGGGTGTCTGCTCAGGTGGAAGGTGACCGGTCTGGAGGGCGGGCAAAACGGCACGATAGCCGTTGACAAGCTGCCCACCGGGGCCTTTGCGCGCGTGGGCTGCGTCCCGTTGGTCCCGGTGCCGGCAAAGAAAGCCTGCAAGTGTGAACTGGAGGTGGCCCTGTATCACGGGGACGAACTCGTCAACAGCAACAACTGGCCGTTCTGGGCCTTCCCCGACGTGGCCGAGCCGCTGCGTTCGGCGTCGCGCCCGGAAAATGAGGGCAAGTCCTTTGACAATGGCCTGTTCCTGCGGACCAACTCCGCCCAATCGGCGCCCATCCCCGCATCGGCCCAGGTGGTCATTGCCGACACGGCCGATGACGCCCTGGCGGATTTCGTGGAAAAGGGCGGGCGCTGCCTGCTCTTTACGCACGGCGCCGAAATCGAAAACATGAAGATGTACTATGAGAAGATCAGCTTCTACCCGCTGTTCCGCACCATTCCCTGGGGGGCGGGCGACAGCGGCAACTCGGGAACCGTCATCAGCCGGCATCCGGCGATGGACGCCTTTCCCAATGAGGGCATGTGCGACCTGCCTTTCATCAACATGTTCAAGGGCAACCTGCCCATGAACTTCGGTCCGCTGCGGGATTACGGGGTGACGCCGATTATCCGGGGAATTGACCACTTCTACAGCCACCGCAACAATGCCCATCTGCTGGAGTTCAATGTTGGAAAGGGCCGGGTGATGGCCTGCACGCTCGGCGTGCTGCGGCAGATCAAGCCGCACTCGCCCGGCCAGTCGTCCTATGACAAGCCCGAGGCCTTTTGCCCGAACGAGACGATCGAGGGCCGCTATCTGCTGCAATGCTTCTGGGATTACATGAACGGCAGCCATTTTGCCCCGACGGCGGCCGTTCCCCGTTCGGACTTTGTCCGTCTGTTCAAGCCGCGCGCCCCAAAACCGTAACTGCGGGTGCGGGCGGCTCGGTTCCGTACAACGGGGCCGTAGAAATGCTCAATCTTGCCGGATCGATATGTGAGAGATTACACTGGCATTTGTACCGGTGCGGTGTTGGCAACAGCACTGCCGCGGAACAGCTTCGGACCCGGACCGCTGTAAACCTGCCCTAAAAGGGCCTGCAAGGAGATTATGACAATGGGTTACCTCAGTCAGGAAGAGCGCGACATTCGGCTTGCCAAGGTTCAATCGATTATCAAAGAGAAAGACCTGGACCTTGCGCTGGTCTACTACGATGAATTCAACATCGGAAACGGATGGTACCTCACGGGGTGGTGCCCGCAGTTTGAGAGCGGTGCCGTGCTGATTCTGAAGGACGGCAGCGCCATGCTGCTCGGCGGTCCCGAAAGCGAACCCTTCGCCAAACAGGACAGCGCAATCACTGAAACGCGCAATTTCCCCGTGTTCATGGTTCCCGACGAGGAATACCCGAACGCCACCATCACGGACTTTCCGTCCCTCTTTGGGGAACTCACCGCCAAGATCGGCACCATCCGCCGCGCGGGTCTGGTCGGGGGCGGGCGCATGCCTGCCGACTGCTACCGGCAGATCACCGAAGGGTTCGAGGGCGTCGAGATCGTGGACATCACCGACGACTATGTGCCGCTGCGTTTCGACAAGTCGGCCTGGGAACGCGAACAGATTCGGGCGGCCTTCGGCCTGGCGGACCAGTGCTACGACGCCATGGCCAAGGCCGTGGTGACCGGGGCCATGGAGATTGAGGTGGCGGCGGCGGGCGAATATGCGGCCCGAAGCCGGGGCGCAACGGGATTCGGATTCAGCGCCATTGTGGGGTCCGGGGTGCGGGCAAACGCCGTGGTGCCGACGGCCACCACAAAGCGGTTGGAAGCGGGCGAAGTGGTCATGATTGGCATCGCGCCCAAGATTCAGGGCTACGCGGGGGTGGTCGGGCACACGCTGCCCGTCTCCGGTGAGTACACGGAATCGCAGAAGGAATTGCTGCACCACCTGAAGGAAGTGTTTCGCCTGACCAAGGCGCAGTGTGTGCCCGGCCGCAAGGGCTGTGAGATTGACGCGCCCGGCCGGGCCTATTTCGAGAAGCACGGCCTGCTCAAATACCTGGTATGCCCCTTTGCCCACACCATCGGCCTGCACGAGGCCGAGGCGCCCTTCTTCGGCCCCAACAGCCAGGACGTGCTGCGGCCCGGCATGACCATCTGCATCGACGTGAGCTTCTTCGGCCATCCCGAATGGAACGGCGCGCGCATCGAGACGGGGTACGAAATCACCGAAAACGGTCCGGAGCCCTTCAGTCCAAAGATGGACAAACTGCTCACAGAGTGAGCCGCAGTCCTGAACACCATACTTTCCGCAGCAGGAGATCCGCCGTGTGCAAGGCTTTTTCCATCAGGTACGGCAGGGGAACAGTCCTGCTGGTGTTGCTCTGTGGCGCGGCGGCTTTTGCCGGAAACTTCCAGGATGATTTTCCGTCGAGCCCCTATTCCCGCCTGGCCAGCGACTATTTCGACCGGTTCGCGCTGGATGTCAAAGCCGTGCCGGCCGAAAATGAAACCCGCATGGCGGCAGCATGGCGCATTGTGCTCGCCGAGAACGCAGGTCCCGTCACCTCCCTGATGGCTTCACATCTCAGTGATTTCCTCCGGGAACGCATGGGATTGGTGCTTCCCGTGGTGCGGCATGAGCAGGAAAAGCTTTCCGGCGAAAGCAAAGCAATTGTTCTCAGCGAATCCGGTGGAGGCGAAGGCGATCTGCCGGGTAGTTTCACCCTGTCCATCTCTGCCGACCAGGTTCGTGTGTCCGGATATGATCCTGCCGGCCTGCGCGACGGCGTGGTAAAACTCGTCGACCAGATGGGCTTTCGCGAGGCCCCGATCTTGGCGCACGGTGAACAGGTCTTCAAACCCAGGCTGGGGCTGCGTGTCGGGTTCAAGCCCACTCTGGGCACCATGCGTGATGTGGTCTTTGGCGGATACAACGGCGTCACGGCCATGACCGACCTCTACAAGCTGTCCACCTCGCAGTGCATACCGGAGCTAGTGGCATTGCAGGACCCGGCCTACCGCGAGCGGGTGGCCTGGGAGCGGCAGGAGGCCCACCGCCTCGGGCTGAAGACCTACTGCTATGTGGAGATCATGACCAAGTTCGCCGAGGATGCGCCGATCTTCAAGGCCCATCCCGAAATTCGGGGCGTGCGCACCTGGCAAAAGGACGGGCTGTTCACCCTGTGCACGGAAGCGCCGTTGGTGAAGCAGTTCCTGAAAGAGAGTGTTCAGGGCCTTTTCCGGGATGACCCGAAGCTGGATGGACTGCTGCTCATCATCGGCGGCGAGGGCTTCTATCATTGTTACATGCGCCCCTATGGCGCGGAGAAGGGTGAGACACCCTGCGAACGCTGCAAGGCGCTGGGACCCGACACCGTGGTGGCCAATCTTTGCAACGGACTGGCCGAGGCCGCGCGGGAGATTAATCCCGAAGCCGAGATTGTGGCCTGGCCCTATTCCGCCGCAAGCGTGTGGTCTTCCGACAAGGCCCAGACCGGCTTTCTCCGCCAGTTAAAGCCCGGTGTCGCGCTGCTCACGGAGATTGAGAAGGATGAGGTGCTG
>CAIXUF010000871.1 GCA_903922535.1 Candidatus Hydrogenedentota bacterium | reverse complement strand
ATGGCCGCCTTCTCCGCGCGCGCCACGCGTCGCAATTCCGATTTCACGTCATCAGCGTTCATCGTTTTCCTCCTGGCAAACGGTATCTTACACCGCTTCGGGCAAGGACAACACCTTCCCCTGTGCGCACAGCATGGGCCACATAGGGCATTTCCGCAGGCGCATGCGCCGGTGATATACTCGGCCAAAGGGAAAGCAGACCATGATCGAACCGAGCACAAGCATCCCCCAAAAGGGCATCGACCGCACGGAACTCCTGGACCAGGTGGAGGCCTTTCGCGGCGGCGACGTGGATTGGCGCGGCAACCGCGCCTTTGGGCTGGTCTACCGCCACAGTGACGCGCACACGGAAACCGTCAAGGCCGCGTACAACCTGTGCTTCTCCGAAAACGGCCTGAACCCCATGGCGTTCAAGAGCCTCCAAAAGATGGAGCGTGCGGTGATGACGATGACGGCGGGCCTGTTTCATGGGGACGCCGATGTGGTGGGGTGCATGACCTCCGGCGGCACGGAAAGCCTGCTGCTGCCCGTGCTGACCTACCGCAACCGCGCCCGCAGGAAACGGCCCTGGATTCGCAAACCGGAAATGATCGTCCCGGAGTCAGCCCATGTCGGGTTCATGAAAGCGGGCGAGTATTTCGATGTGAAGATTGTGAAGGCGCCGCTCAAGGCGGACTTCACGGCGGACACCGCCGCCATGGAAAAGCTGATCACGCGCAACACGATCGCGCTGGCCGGGTCGGCCCCCAACTACCCCTATGGGACCGTTGACCCCATTGGGGAACTGGGCATGCTGGCACTGCGGCACACGCTGCCGCTGCATGTCGACGGCTGTCTCGGCGGTTTCTTCCTTCCCTGGCTGGAAAGGCTGGGCATGCAGGTGCCGCTCTTCGACTTTCGCGTGCCGGGCGTGACATCCATCTCGGCGGACATCCACAAGTACGGTTACAGCGCCAAGGGCGCCTCGACGATTCTCTACCGCAACCGGGACTATTTCCGCGACCAGATTTTCGCGGAGGTCAACTGGTGCGGCGGCGTGTACGGCGGACCGACGATGGCGGGCACACGGCCCGGCGGCGCGATCGCGGCGGCCTGGGCGTCTTTGCAGGCGCTGGGCGAGGAAGGGTACTTGGAAAACGCGCGCAGGATCATGGACGTCGCCGGACAGTTCAAGGAAGGCGTCGCGGCTATTCCCGGACTCTGCGTGCTTGGCGAGCCGGCAATGGGCGTCTTCGCCTATGGCGCCGCCGATCGGAAAATCAGCATGTATGCCGTCGCCGACCGGTTGGAGGAGAAGGGGTGGCACATTGACCGCCTCCAAAAGCCCGAGGCCATTCATCTCATCCTCAATCCCGGCCATGCCGACATTGTCCAAGGGTATCTGGCCGATCTGCGCGAGGCGGTCGGGTATGTGAAGGCTTATCCTGATGCGGCACTTGAGGGTTCTGCCCCCATGTACGGGCTGATCGCGAAAGCGCCCATGCGCTCGATGGTCAAGCGCAACGTTGTCTCCATACTGGCCAACCTCTATGCCCAGAAACCGGACTCGGGCCGGGAGAATGATGAGACGGAGGACTCCGCGCCAAGCGTGCCCAAACCCGTTCTTGTTCTTATGCGGCTGGCATCCCGTGTGAAAAGGCTCTTCGGGCGATGACGGGGATCATCATCGCCGTCATTTTTGCGGTGGGCGCGATGGTCCAGACCATTGCCGGGTTCGGATCGGCGCTCATCATCATGCCCATGCTGACCTACTTCATCGGCATTCAAAGCGCCTCCACGGTCATGGCCATCGCAGGCGCCGCCGTCACCGTGGCCGTGCTTCATCAAAACCGGAAGGGGCTCCGCTGGGCCGAGGCCGTCCCCATTCTTATCGGTTCGTGCACGGGGATTCCCTTGGGAACGCTTGCGCTGGAGGCACTGCCCGCCGCGCCGGTCGTCGCCCTTCTCGGCGTTGTGCTGCTGGCTTATGCCCTGTTAAGAATCACCCTCGGAAAACGCCTTGCCTTGAGAACGCCGCCGCCTCAGGAAAAGACATCATGGGCCGGATGGATTGCGCCGGTCATGGCGGGACTGATTGCGGGGCTGTTGGGCGGCGCCTACGCCACCGACGGACCGCCGCTCGTCATCTACGGGGCCGTCAAAGGCTGGCCCAAGGAATCGTTCCGCTCGATCTTGCAGGCGGTGTTTCTGGTGGACGGGGTGCTTATTGTTGTGTGCCATGGCGCGGGCGGCCTGGTGTCCGGCGATGTCATCACCTACAGCGCCTACGGTATTCCGGGGATGCTGGCGGGCCTGGGCGCGGGAATGTGGCTTGACCGGCGCATCAGCCACAAGTTGTTCCACAAGATCCTGCTGGTCTTTGTGATTCTCCTAGGCATCGCGCTCATTGTCCGGGCGGCACTCATGGGCTGACAGGACATCTTGTTCTTGCTCTTCTTCCGGGAGCTCAATCGTTTCGAGAATCTCGATGGCCCTCTCGGCGTCTTCCGGGGGCACCTGGAGTTCCTGCGGTCCGGTGACAAGGCTGTATCCGGCGACACGCCCCAAGCCGAACAGGTCCTGCGTATTGTTGGTGGTGAAACAGGAAATCCCCTCCGCCTCCAGCCGCGACTTGGCCACCATCAGGACGGATTCGTCGGGCGCGACCAGCACCGTGGTCAGGTCAAGGTACTCCGGCAACGGCCCCGGCGGCAGTTCATCCACCAAAGCAACGCCGCATTGGGCACACTCCGTGTACCCGGTTCGAAACTCGGACTTGCACGATGGACAATACATGCGCGTTTCCCTCCTTCTGGACTACATGTTCCTGCGGTATTGTCCGCCAACCTCAAAAAGGGCCTGGGTGATCTGCCCCAGGGAGCAGCAGCGCACGGTCTCCATCAGTTCGGCAAAGACGTTTTCGCCGCTCAGCGCGACCTGTTTCAGACGCGCAAGGGCCGCCGGGGCCTCGTCTTTATGCTGGAGATGGAACGCGTGAAGGCGCGTGATCTGCTGTTCTTTTTCCTCCTCCGTCGCTCGGGCCAGTTGAATCTTGCTGACCACATCCTCCATGTCCTCGTTTGGATTGATGAAGGTGTTCACGCCGATGATCGGCATCTTCCCGTTCATCTTGCGCTCCTCGTAGTACATCGATTCTTCCTGGATCTTGGCGCGCTGATAGCCAGTTTCCATGGCGCCCAACACCCCGTCCCTCTCGGAAATACGCCGGAATTCGCGCAGCACCGCCTCCTCGACAAGATCGGTCAACTGCTCCATGAAGAAGGAGCCCTGGAGCGGGTTCTCATTCATGGACGGCCCGAATTCCTTGTTGATGATGAGCTGGATGGCCTGCGCCCGGCGGACCGACTCCTCGGAGGGTGTCGTGATGCCCTCGTCGTAGGAATTGGTGTGCAGCGAGTTGCAGTGGTCATACAGCGCGGTCAGCGCCTGGAGCGTGGTGCGAATGTCGTTGAACTGGATTTCCTGGGAGTGCAGCGAGCGTCCGCTGGTCTGAATATGGGATTTCAGTTTCTGGCAGCGCTCGTTTGCGCCGTACTTGTCCCGCATCGCAATCGCCCAAATCCGCCGCGCAACACGGTTGAGCACGGAGTACTCGGGGTCCATGCCGTTCGAGAAGAAGAAGGAGAGATTGGGTCCGAACTCGTTTATGTCCATGCCCCGCGACAGGTAGTACTCGACATAGGTGAATCCGTTGGCCAGGGTGAATGCGAGTTGGGAAATGGGGTTGGCCCCGGCCTCGGCAATGTGATACCCCGAAATGGAAACGGAGTAGAAATTTCGGATGGCGTGCGTGGTGAAGAACTCTTGGATGTCGCCCATCATTCTCAGGGCAAAGTCGATCGCGAAGATGCAGGTGTTCTGGCCCTGGTCCTCCTTGAGGATGTCGGCCTGAACGGTGCCGCGCACGGTTTGCAGCGTCCACGCCTTGAAGCGCGCGGTTTCCTCCGCCGAAAGTGTGCGGCCGTACTCCGCCTCAATCCGGGCCAGTTGCTGGTCTATCGCGGCGTTGAAGAACATCGCCAGGATAATGGGCGCGGGCCCGTTGATGGTCATGGAAACGCTGGTGTTCGGCCCGCACAAATCAAAGCCGTCATACAGTATTTTCATGTCGTCGAGCGTGCAGAT
>CAIXUF010000870.1 GCA_903922535.1 Candidatus Hydrogenedentota bacterium | reverse complement strand
CTGCCCGGCAGCGAAGGACAATGACGCGGTTGTTGCCCGGCTCAAGGACGGCTCGATGGTGATCAATGCGACGGGGTTGGGCAAGGACGCGCCGGGTTCGCCCCTGACCGACCTGGTGGAGTTCCCCATGAACGGCTTGGTGTGGGAGTTCAACTATCGCGGCGAACTGGTTTTTCTGGATCAGGCCAAAGGCCAGCAGAAAAGAAAAAACCTGACAATCGAGGACGGTTGGGTTTATTTTGTACATGGATGGTTGTGCGTCATCACGGAAGTGTTTGATATCAAGATCCCGTCCAGCGGTTCGGAGTTCGATCAACTGTGCCGCATCGCGGCCGACGCAAGGTGAGAAAAGGAGAAAACCGAAATGAAATCACGGGTTATCAATTTTGACATGATAAGCGGTCTGTCGCCTGATGCGAAATCGATTCCGCGCCGGTTGTCGCAGATGAAGGGCATGTACGCCGACGAACAGGCGTTCGGAGCCTTGGTGAAACAGGACCCGCTGGTCTACGAGTTTTATGACATGCATCTGCCGGAGAGTTCCGGCGAGATCGCCTTCGGGACGACGATCACCTATCCGGGGAAGGTGGGCTCCGAGTATTTCATGACCAAGGGCCATTTCCACAATGTCCTTGAGACCGGCGAAGTCTATTACTGCCTGCGGGGCCATGGCATCATGATGATGGAGAGTCCCGAAGGCGAGGTGGAGACGCAGGAAATGAAGGCCGGCGCGGCCGTTTATGTGCCGCCGCGCTATGCGCACCGCAGCATCAATGTCAGCGCCACAGAGCCGCTGATCTCGTTCTTCGCATTCCGGGCGGATGCGGGACACGACTACGGGACGATCGAGACCAAGGGCTTCCGCAAACTCGTGGTCGAGAAGGACGGCAAGCCGGTTGTTGTGGATAATCCGAAGTGGAAATCGTAATGAATAAAAAGATCCTGATCACGCCGCGTTCGTTGACAGAGAAAGGTCATCCCGGCCTGGAGCGGCTGAGGTCGGAGGGGTATGAACTCGTGATGAGCCCGCCCGGCCGGCAGCCGGACGAGGCGGTCCTGATGGGCCTGCTGCCGGGTTGCGTCGGTTATCTGGCAGGGGTGGAAAAAATCACGGCCAGCGTTCTGGAGTCCGCTGCCGGTCTGCGGGTGATCAGCCGCAACGGGGTGGGCTGTGACGCGATCGACCGTGCGGCGGCCGACCGGTTGGACATCAAGATCTGCATTACGCCCGGTGCCAACTCGCGCGGCGTGGCAGAGTTGGCCGTCGGGCTGCTGTTCGCGTTGGTTCGCGCGCTGCCGGCCTCGGATGCCGCCCTGAAGGCGGGCCAGTGGAAACGTGCAAAGGGCGTGGAGCTGTATGGGCTGACCCTGGGCGTGATCGGCTGCGGTCAGATCGGACGTCAGGTGGCGGGACTGGCGCTCGGCATGGGGATGAAGGTGCTGGGCTACGATGTGTTCCATGATCCGGCCTTCACGCCCGGCCCGGGTTATTCGTTTGTCGCCCTGTCTGAACTGCTGGCCGGTTCGGATGCCGTTTCCCTGCACTGTCCGATGCAGGCGGATGGACGCCCGTTACTGGACCGGGAGTCTCTGAACCGGGTCAAGAAGGGCGTTTGGCTGATCAACACGGCGCGCGCGGGGCTGG
>CAIXUF010000869.1 GCA_903922535.1 Candidatus Hydrogenedentota bacterium | reverse complement strand
CACGGTCGGCAGCGGTGCCTACGTTGGCGCGGGATCGTGCATTACGCATGAAGTGCCAGCCGATGCGCTCGCCATCGCACGCAGCCGGCAGACGAATAAGGACGGGTGGGCGCGGCGCTTGCGCGAAATGAAGAAGGCTAAGTAGAAAGCAAGAGTGCAGAGGTAACCCCGGGCTTGCCCGGGGTTTTGTTTTTGGAGGAAAGAGCACGGACAGGACAGAGCCAACCTCCCCACCATAGCGTCCAGCGACGGGGCGCGAAGGTGGGGCACCGGGTCCCGTCGAGCGCGCAACATTCGCTGGGGTGGCGGGTTAATATGCTGACGGAGAAGCTTGCCATGTATCGATTCACCCACCGCTGTACGCACCGATGCACTTATCGATTCATGTATCGCATGGCATGGTTGATTCTGGTGGTCAGCCTGGGGGCGTTGGCGCAGCAGGGGCTTGGCACGCAAGGCGACGACGGTCCCATGCTGAAGAACCGCGCTGAGGTGCCGCGCTCGGCTCCGGAGCCGGACTACGCTGCGGCGCGCGAGGAGCGGGCGGCGGACCGGTGGGTGGTGCCGGCCGGGACGCGCATTCCGGTCTCGCTGCGGCAGGCGATTTCGACGAAGAACGCGCGCGCGGGCGATCCTATATACGGGCAGACGAATTTTCCCATCGTGGTGGACGAGAACGTGATGATTCCCGCCGGGACCTACGTGCAGGGGGTGGTGGACCGGGTGAAGCGCGCCGGGCGGATCAAGGGCACTGCCGAATTGCAGTTTCATTTGACGACCTTGCTTTATGCCAACGGCTACACGGTAAACCTGGCGGCGGCGGTGGACCAGGTGCCGGGCAGCGACAGCACGCGAATGAAAGAGCCGGGCACGATTCAGCACGATCCGGAGAAGGGCAAGGATCTGGAACGCATCGGGCGCGGCGCGGCCACGGGCGGAGCGATCGGCGGCATGGCAGGAGCGGCCACCAGCGGGACGGTGCGGGGCGTGGGCGTAGGCGGATTGACCGGAGCCGCCGCCGGTGCGCTGATCGGCGTGATGGCGCGCGGCGGCGATGTGCGGTTCGACCAAGGCACGGTAGTCAACGTGGTGCTGAATCAGGCCATCGGACTGGATCCGAACCGCGCGGTGCGCGGGCGCAATGCACGCTCTGAGGATGCGCCGCCGTTGCGGCGGCAGCGCTCGCCGCAGCAGTAGGCTTGGGAAGAGTACAGTCGAAGTCTCCACCTTTGGGCCCAAAAAGCGGGCGCGCAGGTCGGGCACCTAGTGTTATTATTCCTAGCTCTACTGAGCAGATGCGATTTTAGGAGACAGGATGGCGCTAAGCCTTGGTGTTTCCGTTGGCAAGAGAATCTCTGTTGGCGATTCTGTAGTCGAAGTAAAGGCCATTAAAAACCCCAAACTGATGGTAATTGCCGTGAACGGCGGGCCTGGAATCAAGGTAACCGACAAGAAAGCAGATGCTGTGGAAATTCTTCCCGGTGTCCGGTTGTTCGTCGGAATGGGCAAGGACGGCAGTCACAATAGATTAGCTTTTGAGGCACCGAAGTCTATTCCAATTTATTTTGTTGGCAAAGCGAAGGCGCAATCGAAAGTAAAAGGGGGAGGGCATAGTGCTGAGCCAACGAAGAAAGTGGCTGGGACGAAAGCGCTTTTCCTAAACGGGGTAGATGGGTATTTATCTGACTCCCGTGACCCCAATATCT
>CAIXUF010000868.1 GCA_903922535.1 Candidatus Hydrogenedentota bacterium | reverse complement strand
GTCCAAGCCGGACCATGCTGAAGGGCAGGGTTGCGGCGG
Organism: Candidatus Hydrogenedentota bacterium; assembly: GCA_903922535.1. The sequence continues at coordinate 3,574 of CAIXUF010000868.1, read as the reverse complement.
GCGGGTCGAAACCCTGCATGAAGGGAAGACCGCCGCTCGCGATGAAGGGATTGACCATGGTCGTGAGGGAACCCAGTGCTGCGGGCGCTTCCTTGGCCATCAGCGTGCGCGGCACGGGCGAAACCACGGAGTGGTATAAACCAAAGACGAACAGCACTGCGAGGACGGGCAAGGACAACAGGATGCAAAGAACCAGCGCCGCCCATTTGAAGAAGCGTTTCATGAGTTATCCGACCGGTGTTCAGCCCATAAGAGCGCCTAGGGTCAACTTCAGGCCTTTGGCGCACCACACGAAGGTATTGTAACTTCCTGCGGCGCGGGGCGCAATGCGTGCACCCCAAGGGGACGCGCCCGGGTGGCCCGGGAAATAGTCCGGGTTCTCCAACCCCGGACTGGCCTGGGGCGCAAACCCATGGCCCGTGACAGACGGGGTCCGGAAACATGACCAGCGGCCATTCTCGGGGGGGGGGGGGGCAATCCGTGACTCAATATGTTGTCCTGCTTCCCAAGAGTCCTGTGTTGGAGAAGCCGGACTTCCAATATGGCCCCAAGGCCGACACTACTTTTCTGGTTTGGCCGTCTCCTCCACGTAGGCCGTTTTGTCCCCATACAGGCGCATCCGCTGTTCGAAGGCCTCCGCCAGTTCCCGCATCTTCGCTTCAGGCATGTTGGCTGCCGCATGCAACAGTTCCAGAGCCTTCTGTTCCGCCTCAACGGCCTTGTCAAACTGGCCGTCTCGGGCATAGGCCGCTGCAAGGATGTCCAGGGTTTTGGCGTGCAGTTCGTCGGGCCTGATTCCGATGATCGCGACGAGCTTTTGCACGTATTCAAGCGCCTTCTTTCCATCGCGGCACTCGGGATCGGGACCGGTTGCGTAGATCCAGGCCAGAATGCCCAAGGCGGTGATTGTGTCGGGTTTGAGCGTCAACACGCGCAGGAAACGGGTCTTTGCCTCCTTGCAGTTCCCTTGGAGTTGCGCAATCATGCCGAGGTTGATCAGGGCAGTCGGATGATCCGGTTTGAGCGCCAGGGCTTTTATGAGACAGGGTTTTGCCTCGTCGTACTTTTTCTGGGACAGGAGGGCCGCGCCCAGATTGCTCAGGGTGGACACATTGTCCGGGTTACGCTCCAATGATTTCCGGAAAAGCGGCTCGGCCTCACTGCAACGGCCCTGCCCCTGGAGGACAACGCCAAGGCCATACTGCGCATCAGCAGTTTCGGGCTGCAAGTTCAGCGCTTTTCGGGCGTAGGGTTCAGCCTCGACAAAACGGCCCTGCGCCTGCAATACGACGCTCATGTTGGTGAGGGCCAAAAAGCTGTCGGGCGAAATCTCCAGCGCCCTTCGCAGCGGGGTTTCGGCCTCAGTGTTTCTGCCCTGCGCCTTCAGGATCGCGCCCAGGTCGGCAAGTGAAGAGACATCGTTGGAATTAATTGTGAGCGCCTTTCTGATATAGGTTTCGGCTTCGTCGTAACGGTTCAGCATCTGCACCGTGGTTCCCAGGTTGTTCAGAACTTCGGCGTCGTTTGGGCGCAAATCCAGCGCTTTCCGGAAGTGGGTTTCTGCCTCCTTGAAACGGCTTTGGTTCTGGAGGGCGCGTCCGAGGGTCACTTGGGCGGGTTGATTGTCCGAGGTGACGTCAAGGGCGTTCTGAAAGAGAGAGATACTGTCCTTCCAATAGCCGACCCGGACGAAGGAGGCGCCGGCAAGCGCGAGCACAATCGCGGCGCCGGCCACGGCCGACATCGTGTGCGCAAGGGCATTGCCCCGTCCATAGCCGCACTTCACGGCACGGGCACCGGCCAGGGCAATCATGTCGCGCGCGGCCCAGGTGAGCATGACGGAGATGCCGATGAGCGCGCAGTAGGTATAACGGTCGGCGCGGGCGTAGGAGAAGGCGTGACGCTGCATGACCTGTATTGTCGGGGCCATCAATCCCAGATACCAGAGCCAGCCCACAATGAGATAGGGGCATTTCTTTGCCATGATGACGGCAATCGCGGTGATGACCACCAGCAGCGCCGCCGCGCCCGCAACCTGTCCCACGGGATATCCGTGGAGCGGCCAGGGATAAACCACGGAAAGGCTGGAAGGAACGACAGATTTGACAACGAAGAACGCATAGGTCACGACGGCATTGGCCAGGCGTAACGGCATGGACCTGTCGTCAACATTCACCGGGCCCTGCGAGAAGTCCTGAAGGAAGTACGTCGCAACGCCGTCCGCAGCGGCCACCGCAAACAACGGCAGCTTCTCCAGAACAAGCCAGGTGCCGGTTCGAAGCAGATTGCGGACCGGCATGCCAAAGCGGATGCGGTCCAGCGGCCAATAGTCCAGGAGCAGCATCAGGCAGGGCAGCGTGACCACCATGGGCTTGGACAACAACGCCAGAGCGAAGAGCAGGGCCACCAGCAGATAGCGGCGCACCATGGGCTTTGCGGCGTAGTGGCTGTAGGCCAGCAGCGTGAGGCACCAGAACAGCGCGCTGAGCACGTCTTTGCGCTCCGACGCCCAGACCACGGACTCCACGTGAAGCGGGTGCATGGCGAACAGCGCGGCCACGAAGGCGCTCGGCGCCGTGGCCCGGGTCAAACGAAACATGACCCAGAAGAGCAGGACCGCATTAAGAGCATGAATAATCAGGCTGGTGAGGTGATGCCCTCCCGCCCACATTCCGTACAACTGGCAGTCCAGTGCGTGGGACAGCCAGGAGAGCGGCATGAAGTAGCTCTCAACATGATTGGTGAAGGCCCATGCGGCCGTGGCCCACGACAGGCCCGATCGCACCTGGGCGTTGTCTGTCAGAAAGCGGTCGTCATCGTAGTTGATGAATCCGTGGCCGACGATCCGGCCGAAAACCAGAACACAGAGTAGTACGAGGACAACGCAAATTGCGGGGTGTGCGAAGCGAAGCGGAGCGCACCGTTCGGAAGAATGATCCGCGGAAGAAGACGGTGCGCTCCGCTTGGCTTCGGGCACCCCACTTTCCGACACATTGCGATCTGCGCTGCACTTCATGTGAGCCTCACTTTGCGAAGGGCGACGCCGCACATGCGGAGCATGATCAGGGCGTTGCCGAGACGGCGGGTCATTTTGGTCTGCCCCGCCGTGCGCGGGTGATAATGCACGGGCAACTCGACAATCTGGAGATTGTGGCGCGCGGCCCCGAATATCCAGTCATAGTCGCCCCAGCGGTCCACTTGTCCGAAGTGGGCATGCGCTTCCAGGATCTTGGGATAGTCCCTGCGCCAGATCGCCTTGGTGCCGCAGAGGGTGTCTTTCAGGCGCTGCGACAGCAGGAAGGAGAAGAGCATGGCGAACAGCTTGTTGCCGACAATGTTGGCGAAATTCATGGCGCCCGCTTCGGTGGAGTAGACCAGGCGGGAACCGTTGACAAACTCGCCCTTGCCCGAAACGAGCACCCCGACAAAGGCCGGCAGGTCTTCGGGCATCACGGTCATGTCCGCGTCGAGAATTACCAGCACATCATTCTTCGCCTCGGCAAATCCGGCGCGGCAGGCCGCACCTTTGCCCTGTCCGGGCCCGTCCAGCAGGCGGATGTTGCGTTCTGGATGC
>CAIXUF010000867.1 GCA_903922535.1 Candidatus Hydrogenedentota bacterium | reverse complement strand
ATCATCCTTGCCGATGAGGTTCTTGTTCCACCAGCGCCAGACCCGCGTGGAGCCCAATTGGTCATGGTACGCATAGGCGATGACACCATTCGCAATTGTGCCCCACGCATAAGCCAGGCGTTCGCCCACGGCCGCGCCGGGCGCGTAGACGCTGGTTGCTGTCAGGTTGCCCGAGCCGTCCTCCTCGTCAATGGCGTTCCAGCCCCGATCATAGCGGTAAACCTTGGTGGCGGTGCCGCTGGCGCGCGAGTAGAGCCGCCCGTCGCCGCGGTATTGCAGCGTTTCGGGCGACTCACCGCCGAAATTCGTGGCGTAACTGTAGAGTTTGCCGCCGTAGCGGTAGCCAAAGGTGGCCGAATAGGTGCCCTGCGCGCGCGTGGCCATGCGCCCCCAGTCGTCATAGGTCCGCGTCTCCGGCGTGCCGCCGTTCAGCGTGACGCTCGTCTGCTCGTTCGCGTTGTCATAGCCATACACCCACGAATTGTAGCTGAAGGGCGACACGATGGCGCGCGCCTTTCCCGCCAGGTTGTTCGCCGCGTCGTAGCTGTAGCCGTAGAGCCGCAGGACGTTGTTGTTACTGTCCGTCAGGCTGCCGAGCGTCACCCGGTGCCGCGCGTCATAAGTGTACCCCCACTTGGTGCCGTCGGCGTTAAGCACCTGCGTGATGTTGCCCTCCACGTCCAGCGTGAACGTGAACGAGTCGAGCACGGTGTTGTTCGACGCGTCCTTGTGCATGATGGACGTGAGCCGGTGCCGCGTGTCATAGCCGTACTCCGTCCGGGTGCCGTTCGGGTGGGTGTACTGCGTCTTCTGGCCCAGGCTGTTGTAGTCGAAGTTCCACACCCTGCCGCCCGGCGCGGTGATGGTGTCCAACTGTCCCGTGTCGGTGTAGGTATAGGTGGTCAACTGTCCGTTCTGGTCCGTCATGGTGGCGATGTGCCCCGCCGCGTCATAGGTGTAGGTCAGCGTCTTCGCGGCGGAATAGTCCTTCTGCGTGGCGAGCCGTCCGTCGTCGTCGTAGGTGTTCTGAATCCCGATGGTGCCGTTCACCCAGTCTGCCGTCTTGGTCAGGCGCGCCGCGGCGTCGTAGCTGTAATCGGCGTCATAGTAGCTGGCGCCGGTCCAGTAGCGGGTCTTGCTGAGCAGGCCCGTGGTGGCGTTGTAGGTGTATTCCGTCGGGTCCGCGGTTCCCGCGCTGTTCGCGCCGGTCTTGATGAGCCGGCCCGCATTGTCGTAGAAGTTCCTGACATACTTGTTAAGCGGGTCGGTGGTGCAGTCGAGCCATCCCGTGCCGAGGTAGGAATAGTGGGTCGCCTTGAGCCGCTCATCGGTCACACTGGTCTTGTTTCCCATGGTGTCGTAGGTGCAGGACACCGTGCCCACGGGGTCGGTCCGGGAGAGGACCCGCCCCATGTGGTCATAGGTTATGGTGGTCGTGTGGTTGCCCATGTCGGTGGTCGAGGTCATCTGTCCAAGCGTGTTATAGGAGAAGGCGGTCGTGTTGGCCGAGCCCGAAGACGCGGTGATGCTGATCAGCCGCTCCATGTCGTCGTATGCGTAGTCGGTTTCCATCAGTGCCGGATCGGTCACCTTGGTGACCTTGCCCGCATCATTGTACTGGAAACGGGTGACGTTGTTCAGTGCGTCGGTGATCGTGTCTATTTGCCCCACTCCCCCGCAACTGCAGCCCTGGGCGATGTAGGTGTAGTGGGTGCTCTTGCCCAGCGCGTCGGTGCGCAGGGTGACGCGGCCCTCATTGTCATAGGCCATGGCCGTGGTGTTGGTGAGCGGGTCGGTGATGCCGGTGACGTTTCCGTGGCTGTCATAGCCGTAGGTGGTCGTCCTGTTGTACGGGTCCGTGACCGTGTAAATCTGCCCGGCCGCGGTGTAGGTGTACTGGTAGCCGTTCGCGCCCAGCGACGGGTGCGTCACCTGCGTCACGCGGCCGCAGGTGTCATAGGAATAGTGCGTCACCAGTCCGGCTGGATCGGTCATGGTCACCGGCAGCAGCCCTGTGGCGCTGTCATAGGTCCACGAATTCACCAGGCTGTTGCCGTTCGGCCCATAGCCGGTGACCGAGGCCACGCAGCCCTGGCCGTTGTAGGTGTAGGACACGTACGGGGTATAGCCGCCGCTGTTGTCCGTCGGGCGGTCCACGCTTGTCAGGAAGTGATCGGCGTCGTAATGGTAATACCACCGTTGGTAGGATAAAACATTCGCGGGATCGGGATAGAAATCGGCCGTGCTCGTGCTGATTCCGTCCCAGTCCCCCGTGTAGCATACCTTGGACACGGCCGTATTGTTTGCGTCGTAATTGGTGACTGTTGTGGCGAGCACGCTGGTGCTGCGGGCAAAAGTTGTCTTCTGTATCCCCGCCTTGGTGACCGTGACGGACATTGGCTGGTCTCCCCAGTTCTGCCACGGCCCCCAGGTGTAGCTTATGCTTGACCAGACGCCGTCACCGTTGGTGCTGCCCGCCAGCATGAAGGAGCCCGGGTAGTTGGGGTCGCTGTAGTACCCGTAACCGGGGTCGTTGTAGGTGTAGCCGTCATTGTCCCTGTTCACGTAGATCAGGTTGTCGTTTGCGTCATAGTAGTAATACACAATCCTCACGACAGTGCTTCCCGACTTCAGGGCAATGCTGGCGATCCGGTTCGCGGCGCCGGTGTATCCGAACAGCAAATACCGGCCGTCGCCGCTGGGTGCGTCCACGCGCGACAGCCGGCCGTAGGTGTCATAGCTGAGGGTCACCTGCGCGCCCGAACGGTTTTGCACGTACATGAGCCGGGCATACTGCTCGCCCCATGCGGTTTCCTTCGCAAAACCGTATTCGGTGCCGTCGGGCATGCGCATTTTCCAGCCCAACTGCCCCGCCTGCGCGTTTACCAGGCGGGTCATGACGATGCCCTGCTCCCATGTGGTGCCCTTGTATGCATTGCCGTGCAACTCATACTGGGGCGGAATATTGCGCACATAGTAGTCTTCATTCGTGTTCGCCGGAAAACTGTCGGCGCCGTCACAAATGCACCAGTTGGCGTTCGGCTCGACAACCGCGGTGCACGTGCCGTTTTGCAGTTCGCAATGGCGGGTGTAGGTGGTCATGTTGCCTTGGGCGTCATGGAACTGCACAAAGCCGTACTGCTGAGATACCCTGAGGTAGAGATTCCAGTTGTGGCTCCAGCTTTCACCAATATTGTCCCGGTAGGTCAGGTCCGTAAGGGTGCTGCCGTACCACTTGGTGTTCGGACTGTGCACGTAACCGAAGGGGGTCGAAAGGGTGCGGGAAAAATCCAAACGCATTCCGCCGAGCACGGGCACATTAAAATCCGTGTCGCTGGCGGTAAAAGAGCCCTGATACAGCAGAAACTGCGGATTGTAGCCGTTGACCGCATTTCCAAGCGTATGGATGGGCCCGTCCGGATTGCCTGCGCCGGACGCCGAGGGGCTGGAACACGCACCACCGCCGCCGCCAGACCTGCCGCCCCCGGTGGAAGCGAACGATTCCATGCCCGGCGGCAGGCCGGTGCCGCCGACACCGCCGCCAACATCGCCGCCAACATCGCCGCCACCCGGACCGCAGGGAGGCCGGGGCGGCCTGCGGCCGCAGGTGCAACCGTTGGTGCAGGGTGTTTTGCCGTTGGCGCATTCGAAGTCATTGCAATTGGGGGTGGAATCGCCGCCCCGGGCCGTCTCCAGCCGGGCCGGGTCCAGCAGTTGGGCGACCTGCCGCTCCTCCGAAGCGACCAATGCCCTGCCATCCCAGGTGAACCGCAGCACCGCCTCATCCTGCCAGTTCGGAATGCCGTCAATGTCATCGACCAGATAGCCCTTCTCGCCTTTCTCGCGCACTAACACAAAGTGGTTTCCGTTCACATAGGCAATGAAGGGCGGGCTGACCTCGTGGCCGCGCGTCACCTGCACGCCGGTCAGTCTGACTCCCTTGGCTTGCGCCGCCCTGATCAGGCCGGACATGCTGGTGCCGGAGCCGTCGGTTCCCGCCAGTTGCGCCAGGTCCTCAACGGTGGCGTCCACACCGCGCCCGGCAAGCAGTTTGCCCAGCGCGACCGGGCCGCACACCTGCTGGGGTGCGTCCGGCGGGGCGCTCCTCCTCGCGACGGCCGTCGAGCCCGCGCCGCTCACCTCGTCAAGCATCTTTTGCGCGTACTTTGCCACGGAACTGGCCGGAAACTCACCCACAATCCGTTCCGCAAAGCCGTTGCCCGCGTCCGGGTCGCCGCCGCGGTAGTAAATCATCGCCATTTGCCGCAGGGCGTCCGCGGCCAATTCACCGCGCGGGTGGTCCGCCAGAAGTTTCTGGTACGCCTCCACGGCGGTGTTGATGTCGTCCCCCTCATACCATCCCATGGACTCCAGCGCATAGGCCCTGCCATACTGCGCGTATTCGCGGATGACATCGCTGCACGGATAGGAAAGCGCCTCGTCATAAGCCGTAATCGATTCCGGCGCCCAGCCCATGCTGTACATGGACAGGCCGCGATAGTAGGCCGCACGGGCCCTGTCGGCCGGGTTGACATCGGCGCCGCCCAGGGCGGCGTCCACATTGCCATGCACCGCCATGTCCATCGCGTTGATTCCGTGCCAACCAGAGTCGCCCCAGGCCCGGTCCCGCTGTATCGACTCGTCACGCAGGAGGTTGCGCACCATCCACGCGCCAATGGACGGAGCTACCAATGCCGCCTCCTGGGAAAGCTGCCCGTCAATCGTGCCGCGCTCCGCGTAGGGCAGTTCGCGCAAGGCGTCATGCATGAGCGGCACGATGCGCGCCTGGGCCGCATCGCCCGGAAAATCCCAAACACTGCGGTGGCCCACCTCAACCACCCTGCGCCGCATTGCCTCTCTGTCATCGCACTGCACATAGCCCTTGGCGCGGTCACTGTACGCCTTTGCCAGGCCATGGCGCGCGTCCGCACTCGTGAGTTCATCCAACGCCGGTTCCGTGCCGTTCAGAATCATGCTGCTCCGCCACGCGGCCAGCGTGCCCGGCTGTGCGTTCACAACGGCTTTCAGGCGTTCCTGCGTGTCGGGCAGGGCCGCCGCCTGCACCAGTTCGGGCAGGTCGTAGGCTTCGGGCGCATTGGGGAACGCGGCCAGACCGGCGGCGGCGGTGTCGGCGAGTTGAACGGCCGCGTCGGCGCCCGCCCGCAGTTGCGCCAGGAGCGCCAGGCACGCGGCTTTGCGCACGGGCGCGGTTGCCGTGGCGGCGATGGAAATCACCTCCGGGGCGGTCGAGGCCATGTCCGCGCCGGACTGTGAGGCGAAAGCGCCCACGAATCCGCCCAGCGCGGCATGCGCCTCGAAGGAATCGGGATAGCGGTTGAGCACGTCCAAATAGGAGAACACGGCGTCACGCGTCTGGCCCCTGTCGCACGCGGACTGTGCCGAGTTCATCAAAGCGCCAACCCCGTTCCCGGAGGCCGATGTCTGATCCTCCGACAGGCGGGCGAGGAGGATTTTGCCATCGGGCAGTTTGGACGCGGGCGGCGCTGGAGCGTTGGCGGCGGGACCGCCGCGCAACAGGTCAAGCGCCTCCTGAGGCAGCAGCGTCAACGGCGGACAAAGCTCCTGCGGCGGCGACGCGGCCGCCCAGGCGGCGGGACTCAGCAGTTGTCCCAACTGAATCCATGCGGGAAGCACCAAAACCAGCGTAAGGGCACAAACAAAACGATAGACGGTTCTGTGACGCGAGTAAATGAGCATTCCCGAATCCCCTTGCCCGGTCAACTCCGGTTGGCCCGGCGTTCACACATCGTCACCCGGCACCCTCTACGTGTTACCAGCAGAGCCGGGCAACGCAACTGGATCTCTTTTACCACATGAGACGCGTTTTGTCAAGCCCTATTTTGTGTTTGATAT
>CAIXUF010000866.1 GCA_903922535.1 Candidatus Hydrogenedentota bacterium | reverse complement strand
GGTACAAGGACACGGGCGACAGGGACGCGTTCAACGCGGCCACCCGGACGGCCGATCTTATCTGCAAGACCTATCTCGACACGGGCAAGCGCATCTATGACGCCGGGTCGGCCGAAATGAACATGGCGGTCATCCACGCGCTCGGCCTGCTCTACCGCGAGACGAACAAGCCCGACTACCTGCGGATCATGCGCGAGATCGAAAAGGACTGGGAAAAGCCGCCCGCGGGCGACTACCTGCGCGCCGCCAAGACCGGCATCGAGTATTACCAGTCGCCCAAGCCGCGATGGGAAAGCCTGCATCCCATGCTGGGCCTGGCCGAACTGTTCCGCATCACCGGCGAGGACCAGTACCGCGACGCGATGCTGCACTGGTGGTCGAGCATCCGCCGCACCGACGTGCACAACACGGGCAGCTTCTCCACCAACGAGCAGGCCATGGGCAACCCCTTCATGTCCGGCTCCATCGAGACCTGCTGCACCGTCGCGTGGATTGCCTACAGCGTGGAAGCGCTCAAGCTCACCGGCGACCCCGCCGTGGCCGACGCGCTCGAACTCGCCACATGGAACGCCGTGCTCGGCTACGAGCACCCCAGCGGCCGCTGGTGCACCTACGACACGCCCATGTCCGGCAAGCGCCTCGCCTCGGCGCACGCGATAGTCTTCCAGGCGCGGCCCGGCACGCCCGAACTCAACTGCTGCTCCGTCAACGGACCGCGCGGTCTGGCCATGCTGAGCGAATGGGCCGTGCTCGCCAACGCAAAGGGGCTGTATCTCAACTTCTACGGCCCCGGTACCACGGAAGCCAAGCTGGACGACGGCGCGGTCTGGCGCTTCGATCAGGCGGGGGCCTTTCCCAAAGAGGGCGCGCTCCAGATCACGGTGCATCCCGGCACAGCGAAAAAGACCGCGCTGTACCTGCGCATCCCCGCATGGTCGAAGAAGACTCAGGTGCGCGTGAACGGGGCCGACCTTACCGCAGGCGTCCCGCCTGCCACGCCGGGCGCCTATCTTGAAATCAACCGCGAATGGAAAGACGGCGATGTCATTGCCCTTGATTTCGACATGAGCGTGCGCGCCCTGCGCGGCGACGGGCATGTGGACTGGAAGACTTCCCTTTACAAGGGTCCCCTCCTGCTCACCTACGATCAAATGTACAACGAATGTGATCCGGCCGCCATCCCGAAACTCGACCTGGCAACGCTGACACTGGAGCCGGTCACGCCGGGCGTGGGCCAGTGGGAGCCCATCACCGCGCTTCGCGCCGCCGCGCCCGGCGGCAAGTCGGTCACGCTGGTGGACTTCGCCACGGCCGGCGCGCACGGCACGCGCTACGAGAGCTGGCTGCCCGTGCGCAACGCCCCCGCTGCGCCGTTCAGCCTGGAGATGCCCGAATTGAACGCGCGGCTCTCCCCGGAGGACCTCACCTTCTCCTGGGGAGCCCTGCCCGAGGGCACGGAATATGAACTGACCATCGCCCGCGACAAGGACATGAAGGACGTGGTGCAGCACGTCGACGGGCTCAAAGATACGCACGCCGAGGTCGAAAAACTTTCGGCCACCGGAAACGAAACCTATTACTGGCAGGTGACGGCGCGCGAAGACAACCAGATGGTACAAGCCTCCGAAGGCCCCCGCGCGTTCACCATCGACCCGTCACAGCCCAGCCGCACCAAGGGCGCCGTGCTGCGCGCGCCGCTGCACGGAACCTCCGCGCCGCAGGAGGGCAAAGTCGCCGAGGAACACGACCTGTCGCCCGCGCCCGGCCCGGATGGAAAAGACAACAGCGCGGTCGCGTTCAACGGCACCACCTCGAAACTTGTCTATGAAACACCGGGCTTTCCGCTGCGCGCCTATACCCTGGCCGCATGGTTCCGTGCCGAAGCCGTCGACGGCGGCGACAAGCACTGGCATGAAATTGCCTCCGCGTGGTACGCCGGTTCCAATGATGCGCTGCGCGTGGCCATCACGGGCGACGAAGTCGTCGCCCGCATCGAGCAGCCCGGCGGCTGTTATCAAACGCCCGGCGTGCGTGTGGAAGCGGGCAAATGGACGCACGTGGCGCTGGTCAAAGACGGTAAATCTCTCCACCTCTATATCAACGGCAAAGAAACCGGCGCCGTGGCCGCGCCGGAAACGCTCGCCTCCGACCCCAAGAAGATCGGCATCGGCTGCAATCCGGTGTTTGGCGACATCGAGGGATTCCAGGGCGCGCTCTGCCGCGTGGTCTTCCTGCGCCAAGCCGCCAGCGCGGAAGACATCGCGAAGATGGCGGAGGTGCGATAGCAGAATCGACGATGGCTCGGTTTGTCCGGATACCCCAACGGGGTTATGGAGCATAGCCCAGGGTTGGCCGAAGTCACGCGATAGCGTGACGCGGCCTACCCTGGGGAAAAGTGCCACCCCCTCAAGTATTTTACCCTGAAGGGGTTATGCAGCCTCGCAAGGGTTTCCGGGTGGCGGAAGGCAACGTTGTACATCGCCGATAGCCTAACTTCGATCGCAAAATATCAGTAGAAACGGTCTTGCGACAGGTTGACCCCATCTCTTTGTCGGCGGGTGTATCCCACTCTCTGTTCTGCACCACCTGCTTGTTGTCCATTCTTGGAAAGGAGTTTCTTCAAACGGAAAAAATGCTTTCACGATGAGTCGCTAGATATTGCGGGTTTGGCATAAACCGTTCTGGAAGCGCAATCGCCGTTCCCTCGTACACGGCAAAATTATCCTTCATCGCTGCCAAAGGCAGATACTCTCGGATCTTCTTTGACAATACCAGCCGATTCTCTTGGTCAAATGTAATGAGTCCCTTGTCAAATGCGGCGTCATGCAGTCTTGAAAGACACAACCCGTTTCTTGGGTCTGCGCGATGTTCGGGGTGGGTACTCCACGGAAGGATATGACTCGCGATAAGCAATTGAGAAACTGGAATTCCTGTTATACAGCAGCACCCGTTGTATGACGCAAGTACAACCTTTCTGAAGAAGGATTGGGCGAGACGCACCTTGGCGGGCTGCGTTCTTTCCGTGGGACTCGATTTGTCCCACTCATTCTCATGTTCGCGTTTCGGCGCATCCAGAAATGGGGGCATGTGTCCTTCGCCCGGCTCCCTTTTCTGGAGCCACCTGTTCCAAAGCGCTTCACTCTCGGCGGTTGCCTGTTCCCAGTCCTTCTGAAACTCTGCCCAGATTGTGCGATCCACGCTGCTTGCGCCTCTAAGCCCTCGCACCCCGCGCAGACTCTCATCTGGATCCAATGACGTTATGTTGTTCAATTTCATCGCCACACTGCTCGGAGTTCGCCCAAGCATCGCTGCAAGTTCGACGATCTCTGGAGCCCGTGAATGTTGTCTGCCAAATGGAATCCGAAAATAGAGATTCATGGCGAGAAGAAGTTCATCGCGCGACCATTTGCTACCTGACCTCATGGTGGTTTCCGCTCCTGTATTGTTGCTCCAGGATAAACCTGTCAGGCATACGTGTCCAAATGACAATTCATACCAATGGGCGCAAGAAGCGAAGGATGCAGTTGCCGAGGCCAAGCGCGCCGAAGTGACGACGCCCATTCGCTAAAAGCAATGCGCCTGATTCGGACGTGCCAAGTGCGGCGTAACGTAAAGGCGTTAGGCGCTTGGTGGGCGGCGGCTGCGCACCCAGGGTCGGCGTTCGGCTCTGCGTTGCTGCGCCTTTCGCCAACCCCGGGCTGTGCGCCATAATCCCGTTGCGATACCCCGATGACGTTGCCTGTGAACCGTGTCGCGCGAGGTGACTTCCTTGAACCGGGTCAGACAATCGCGGCGCATTAATCCCAAACGTAACGTTCATCCCATGCCAAGCCATGCTTTTTGAGAAGCGCCCGCAGTTCAACTTTGAAATCACGTTTAGCGTGGTGCGTTTCTTGGTTCTGAATGTACCTGCGAACAGTGTCCAATTGGGATGGGCTGACGGAGAACAGGGCGTAGCCGTTCTGCCAGTGGAAGTCATGCAGGGAACGGGCCTTTGCCTTGATCCATAGGGAGGAGGTGCGTTTTACCTCCTTGACCCAATTTGCCTGAGTGATTTCGCGGTCCATACGAAAGAGTGCGTGAACGTGATCCAAGGTGCCGCCAATGTCGAGGGTGGGGCAGTCCATTCGGGCAGATGTTCGCGCCATGAATTGCCAGACATCGTTGCGGAGGTTGGCGTCCTTGAGATAACCGATGCGGTCTTTGGTGGAGAAGACGGCGTGAAGATAGACCATGGACAGGGACTGGGACATGGGCGGATCCTCCTTTTGTTCAACCCATTCAGGGTAGGAAAATTATAAATGGATGGCGTGCACCCAGGGTAGGTCTTGCCACACGGTTGCGTGGCATCGACCAACCCCGGGCTACGGCGCAAAACCCCGTTGGGGTAGAAGAGAAAATGGGAGTATCCCCAGGGTAGGCGTTCGGCTCCGCGTTGCTTTGCCTTCCGCCAACCCTGGGCTTTGGTCCATAAACCCGTTGGGTTATCCGAACACTACCTAAGCTCCTTTGGGCTCCTTCTGCGAAACATGCCTGTCTCCTGATCTGCATCCTGGAGAACAAAGAGCCGATCAGGAGATCGGCGAGCCTAGGGAGAAGCACCTCACGGATTGGGCGTGAAGGCCAGCACCTCGACCCGCTCGACGCCCTCACCGGCGATGCGGGGCAGGTCGATGTGTTCGACCACCGGGAAGGTTGCCGTGTTCGACTTCCAAAAGGCGGCCATGGCGCGCACTTCGGGAGGGAGGGGTGAATCCTCCCGTAGCGCATCCTCAGGCAGGAGGACCAGCCCCACGCGCTGGCCCTGCAGCCATTTCAACTGTGCGCCGCCCTGCATTTCCGCCACGACCCGCAGGCCGTCCTGATTGGCGCATACCGGCACGTCGGCAAAATACGCGCTGTCGTCCAGCACGACCACCCGCGTGCCCGACACCCGTGCGGCACGGGCATTGACGGCCGCCCACGCCCCGTAATGCGGGGCCCGCCGCGCCAGGTAGGCTTCCCGCGTTTCGCGGCCCATCAGCACCGGAATCTGATCCCGAAAACGCATCGCGTGCAGGCCAAGCCCAAAGAGGCATCCCATCAGCAGCGCCACCGCCACCGCGCCCCGCCACCGGGGCAGCCGCACCACGGCGGCACCGCACACGGCGGTCATCAGCGCAAAACAGGGCAATGCAGGCAGTGCGCCCCGGTGGACAAACCAGAGCGCCGCACCGCCGGCAACGGCCAGCGCCGACGCGACCCATGCGCGACGGCCGCCGTAGAGGAGTCCCGGAAGACCCAGCGCGAGCAGCATGCCTCCCGGCGACTTTGCCCAGCCGCCAAACTGCCACGGACGCATGATGACGTCCCACGGATACCGCAAGAACGCAACCCAATGGAAACCATCGCGTGCGAAGACAGGGTCTGCCTTCATCGCGGCAACGTAAGGACAGGTGTGCGCCTTCAAGGGAAACAGTGCCTGAAACCACGGATAGAGGGGATCGCCCGTGGCCAGCCAGGTGCGCAGCAAGAACGGCGCCGCACCCAACGCGGTCGCCAATGCCAGGCCCAGCGCGCCGCGCAGGCGCGCGCCCCGTCCCGCATCGTCCAGCCCCGCGCCCGCGCCAAACAGCGCGGCCAGCGGCAGCAACAGCGCGAACGGGGCGCAGGCATGACTCACACCCAGCGCCGAGCCGGCCATCCATCCCGCCAGCGCGAGTCGGCCCGGGTCGCCCTCGTCCATCCACGCGAGCAGTGCCGCCAGCGCCAGCAAAACAAACAATGCCTGCGCCAACCCGGTCGAGGCCGTCGAGGCCTGGTCGAAAAACACCGGCATGCAGACAAACAGCGCCGCGGCGGCCATGCCCGCCTTCCGGCCCGCAATGCGCCTCCCCAGCACATAGACCGCCGCACAGGCCAGCAGGCCCATCGCCCAGGCGAGCAGCACGGCGGGACGTTCGCCGCCGCCGTAGTAGGCCGCGGCATACAACGCCGTCATCAGCGGCGGACTGCCTGAACCGGAGAGGTGGGTCAGCATTTTCAAACTGCCCGCCTGTGCGTGCCCCCGGGCCAGCAGCAGCGTGCCGCCGGTGGATGCCGGGTCCGAGGCAGGCGCCCAGGCCGCAAAGAACGCCATGGCCAGGCCCAGTGTCACCACCGCAATGCACAGCCATTCGACAAAACCAAGAGGCCGTTCTGAGACCCGCTCTGTTTCACATTTTTTTGCCGTCCCGCCCACTCCCCGCCCAACAGGCGTCTGGTAGACCTTGCCCGCCGCCTCACCCGCCAGGCCGGCAATCACCACGCCGAACAGCGCCACCTGCGCCGAAAGCAGCGAATGGGACCCCACGGCAAGCACCAGCACGGCACAGCCGGACAGGCCCGCCGCCAGCCGAAACACCCAGCCTTCGACGCCTGCGCCCATGGGCAGCACGCGCCCGGCAAGGCGACCCAACGCGGCCGCCGCGGCCAGCAGCAACACCAGCGACATGGGGAAAACGGTCCTCCTGGGTTTCACCGCGCCGCAGCCCCCAATGGTCCACCGGCGCGCTTCCCCAAATGTAGCACAGGCCGCACTTCCGATGACACGCGGAGGGATCGGGATATGAGATGGGAGCTATGGGAAGAATGGGAAGCATGAGCGTTGTGGCAATCATGGGAGAGAGTCACGGCCTTCTTCCCATTCCTGACATTCCTCCCATTCTTCCCCTCCCATTCTTCCCCCAGCTCCCATGAGGCAGGCACATTTTGTGGTCTTTCCACGCCCGACAACCGGCATATACGTGCCGGTTGCACCGTCACAATGGGCTATTGTACGATTCTGCTTGTCCGCCGGACCGGAACTATGGCCGGATTTGGCGCGGCGGATCCAAGGGCTGCAATGTCTTAAACCGGTACAAGAGGGCTATAGTCATGGGTGGATTCTTCGGCGTGGTTTCCAAGGGCGACTGTTCACTCGACCTGTTCTACGGCACCGACTATCATTCACATCTGGGGACCTGCCGGGGCGGGCTCGCCGTGCTCGGGGAGGGCGGCGGGTTCGTCCGCAACATCCACGACATCAGCAACGCCCAGTTTCGCACCAAGTTTGAGGCGGACATCGCCGGCATGCGCGGTTCCGCGGGCATTGGCGTCATCAGCGACACCGAATCGCAGCCGCTGATCATCGGCTCCCATCTGGGCGCCTATGCGCTGGTGACCGTGGGCAAAATCAACAATCTCGACGCCATCGCCGCACAGGCGTTTCACAAACGCGCCACGCATTTCTCCGAAATGAGCGGCGGCGGCATCAACCCGACCGAGCTGGTTGCCACCCTGATCAACCAGGGCGCCACCTTTGAAGAGGGCATACAGATCGCCCAGCAGGCCGTCGAGGGGTCCTGCTCGATGCTGCTGCTCACCGCGGAGGGGGCGGTCTGGGCCGCGCGCGACCGCTACGGCCGCACCCCCATCGTGCTCGGACGCAGGGGGGACGACGGGTATGCCGTGACCATGGAGACCACTGCCTTTCCCAATCTCGGGTACGACATCACCAGCTATCTCGGACCGGGCGAGGTCGTTCGCATAACCAAAGACGGGGCGGAACAGCGCGTGGTACCGGGCGACGACATGCGCATCTGCACCTTCCTGTGGGTCTACTACGGGTTTCCCGGGTCCAGCTATGAGGGGATCAACACCGAGGCCGTCCGCTACCGCTGCGGCGCCGCGCTGGCCCGGCGCGATAATGTCGAGGTGGATCTGGCCGCCGGCATTCCCGACTCCGGCACGGGGCACGCCATCGGCTACGCCAACGAAAAGCGGGTGCCCTACGGGCGGCCCTTTGCCAAATACACGCCGACCTGGCCCCGCAGTTTCATGCCGCAGGTGCAGGAGGTCCGCGATCTGGTCGCGCGCATGAAACTGATCCCCATCAAGGAACTTATCCAGGGCAAACGCCTGCTTTTCTGCGAGGACTCGATCGTGCGCGGCACCCAGCTCAAGGACACCGTGCAGCGGCTCTATGAGGCCGGCGCGCTGGAGGTGCACATGCGCCCCGCCTGCCCGCCGCTCGTGCACGGGTGCAAGTTTCTCAACTTCTCCCGGTCCAAGTCGGAGATGGACCTGGCGGCGCGCCGGGCGATCAAGGAACTCGAGGGCGACGCCAACGCGCACCTGGACGAGTATGCCGATCCCGACTCGGAGAAACACGCCGCCATGGTGGAGCGCATCGGCCTGAGACTGGGCCTGACCACCCTCAAGTACCAGCGCCTCGACGATTTGGTCGCGGCCACCACACTGCCCAAGAGCAAGCTGTGCACTTACTGCTGGGACGCCTGCGAGGGGGGCTGCAACCGCGACTGAGCGGCGGGCCGACGTTACTGGGTCATGACCACCCGGAAGCCCAGGTCGCAGGTGGTGTATTCGGGCGCGTATTTCCTTCTCACGGAGGAGCGGCAGAATCCCGGATAGCAGAGCCATGAACCGCTGCGCACGACATGGAACCGGTCCATCTGGCCGTTGAAGGGGTCCGCTTCGGGGCTGGTGGCGTAGTACTGGGGGTTGTACCAGTCCTGGCACCATTCCCACACATTGCCGTGCATGTCATGCAGGCCCCAGGCGTTCCCCCGGTAACTGCCCACCTTTGCCGCATAGAGACTGCCGTCTGAAAAGGGAAAAGTGTGCCACTGGGGGTGTTTCGAGCGGAGTTTCTCGTCGGCCCCGTTGAGCCAGCCCTCGCCGCCCTCGTCCCCGTCCCCCCACTGGAAGGCGGTGGTGCTTCCCGCCCTGCACGCATATTCCCATTCGGCCTCGGTGGGCAGGCTGAAAGCCCTGCCGGTGGCCTCCGAAAGCCAGCGGCAGTAGGCCTGCGCGTCGTCCCAGCTTACCAGCACCACCGGCGCATTGGGCATCTGGTTATAGTCTGTCTTGCGCCAGTTAAGACCCTTTTCCCATTCCTGTTTGAGCGCCTCCGTGATGTTCCAGGCGCCGCCTGCGTATTCCGCCGTCGTGCGGTAGCCTGTCAGCCCCGCAAAGCGGGCAAACTGCGCCACAGTGACCTCAAAACGGCCCATCCAGAAGCCCTTGGTGATGCGCACCCGGTGCTGCGGTCCTTCGTCCTCCTGGCGCATCGCCTCTCCAGGGGGGCTGCCCATGACAAACTCGCCTGCCGGAACCTGCACCATCTGAAACGTGACACCGTCGCCCATGTCCACTTCCTGCGCGGGAATGGAGGGGTCCACCACGGGCGGTTTTCGCGCCTTTTCCGTCTCCTCGGCTTTCTTGCGCTGCTCGGCCTTGGCACTGCCCGGGATATCGCCGCTCTCGGCCGGCAACAGCTTGCCGTAAACTGTCCAGGCCTGCCGGTACAGATCCACTGCCATCTTCGGATCGGATTCAGCGGCGGCCTGGCCCAGCAGTTGCCCGCCCAGCGCGGTTTCCGCCGGGGCGGGGCCCTGCCCCTTTCCGCTTTCCACTTTGGCGCGCTCCCGTTCCACTTTCTCTCGGATTGCGGGCAATGCCGCCAGCGGCTGGGACGAGGCGGCCTTGTCCGCCAGAATAAGCCCGGCTAAATAGTCGGCCGCGCCGCCGTACGCAGCCTGGGCATCGCCATACCTGCCCTCTCCAAGCGCCTTTTCCCCGTTTGTGTAAAGGGAAACGGCCGCCTTGTAGGCCTCGCCGCCCTGCCTGGCCACCCAGCCGGGGTCAAGGCTGCTGCGGGTGGCCATGGCCGCCTGTCCGGTCGCCATGGCCGTCTCCCTGGTCTCGCCGCCGCCCACCTTGGACGTCATCGTTTTGAACAGGGTGGTTCCGGCGCGGTAGAGGCCTTCGGCCTGCTGCGCCGCCTTCTCCTCCTCCGGTGTCTTTTGCTGAACCACCGCCCCGCCGCCCAGTTGGGCCAGGTACAGGCGTGTGCTGATCGTTGCCAGCGCCACCACAAGAAACACCGTGGCCAGCGTCAATGCCACGGCCAGCAACCGCCGCGGGTCTTTGAGCAGCCGCGACACGGCAACCGCTTCGTACAGCATTTCCACACGCCGTCCCACAAGAATCTGCTGAAATTCCTCGGCGCTCTGGATGCGAAGGGTGTGGTCCAGCTCGAGCCCCGCCATGATCGCCTTTTCAATGCGCCCGCTGATGCGCACTTCGGGGTAGTCGGAAGGCGCAACGATGTCGGCGCTCGAAATCCGGGTCAGGGCGCTCGGCGGACGCTCTCCGGTAACGCAGCGGTAGAGGGTTGCCGCCACGCCGTACACGTCGGTCCAGGGACCCTGTTCTCCGTCCGCGGAATACTGCTCCGGCGGGGCATAGCCCTGGGTGAGTGTCACCGTCAGCGTGTGCCGCTCATTGCTGAGCGCCTGCCGGGCCGACCCAAAGTCAATGAGGGTCACCGTGCCCTCCTTGGAAATGTAAATATTGGAGGGCTTTACGTCCCGGTGCAGGAAGCCGTGCGAGTGGACGGCGGTCAGGCCGCTGAGCACCGGCATGATCAGTTCCCGGGCCTGACGCTCCTCCAGCCGGTTGCGCGGCTGCATCTTGAGAAGGGTTTCGAGGGAAACGCCCTCCACATAGTCCATGACCAGGTAAGCCGTGCCGTTTCCCTCGAAATAGTCGGTCACCCGGACAAGGTTGGGGTGGGGGTTGGGCTGGTGGCACTGGACAATTTTCTGGCCCTCTTCCAGAAACCGCTCCACGCCCCGCCGGTAGCATTCCGTTGTTTCGTTGTCTCCAGAGACGTTCTTGCGGAGGCAGACCGTCGTGGCGTCGCCGCTGCGCTCCGCCACATCGGAGGGAAAATATTCCTTGATGGCCACCCGGCGGTTCAGTCCCTCCTGAAGGGCCAGATAGGTAATCGCAAACCCGCCCTTCCCCAGCGCCTTGCCGATGATGTACCGCCCGTGAATCTTTGAACCCGGCCGAAGATGGGGATACTCCCAGGGAACGTTCCCGGCGGATGTCCCGCAGTGCGCGCAGGCGTACCCGTTCCCAAAGGGCAGCAGACAGGCCAGGCACCGGATCGTTTTGGCGCCTGCCGGCTGTGCGTCCGACTGAGTCATCGCCTGTCCTCACGCCAGCGCGCCGCATGTCCGGCCGCGCCGTTATGGCGGATTCGTTTCTTCCCTTTCAGGCAATCAATCCGTCCCCGGTTCCCGCCAAACCGGTGTTTCGCGCCGTCCGTTTGCATTAACGCAACCGGATGGCCGGATGTGCTGTCATTGCTGTCCGGCACAAACAACTCCCCGCCGGTCACCAAAGTAGTCGTCCTGCCTCCGGACCGATTCGGGAATATGTGCGCTTGAATACACAACGTGCCACATATTCTCCACGTTCTTAAACGACAATGCAACACACGGCGGAGACAGCACCCGATCTCCTGCCAGTCGCCAAGTTCGACCGCCCCCCAGGCGCCAGCACCTCCCGCGAGAATCCAATCCGGAAGAAATGGTTTCGTGTGCGGTGCATTGCTGCGTGCGCCGTGCGGGCGGCTCTGGCGCGGTGTCGGGCGTGGGGGGAGGGTAAAGACCGTTACGTTCACGCCGGGCCGTCTTGAGACCCTCAAGAAGTCAAAAGCCCCCGGCAAAGCCGGGGGCTGCTTGCTAAGTCTGTGCATGCGGCCTTTTCAGGAAGCCTTGAGATCGGGAATCAACCCCGTCTCAAAGAATCACTGCTTCCGGTCATCGGTCTTACATCTTTATGCTGGCACTCAACGCGGCGGAAATGTTGCCCGCCGCATCACAATACTGCACACGCACCGTGTTGGTGGATCCCTTGGTTCCCGGCAGCGTGTACGCGCGCGTTTTCGCCTGCGGTTCCCACGCCGTCCAGCGCGCGCCGTCATCGCTGAAGCGCATCCCCGTCACCCCTGAACCGGCACCGTCGGACCAGGTCAGAGACAGCGTCACGCGGGAAGTGTTAGTTGTCTTCTTGCCGTCGTTGATCGCGATGCTTCCCGCCGGGGGGACGGTGTCAAGCAGAATGGAATCGCTGAAGGCCGCCGAGATGTTTCCCGCCGCGTCACAAAACTGCACCCGCACCGTGTTCACCCCATTGGGTGACGGCAGCGTGTAACCGCGCGTTGAGGCCAGCGGCCCCCATGCCGTCCAAAGTGTGCCGTCATTACTGAAGCGCATCGCCGCCACACCCGAACCGGAACCGTCGGACCAGCCCAGAGACAGTTTCACGGCAGGGCTGTTGGCCGCGGACTGGCCGCCGTTGATCACAAGGCTTCCTGTCGGGGCAATGGTGTCAAGCAGAATGGAATCGCTGAAGACCGCCGAGATGTTTCCCGCCGCGTCACAAAACTGCACCCGCACCGTGTTCGTCCCATTGGGGAACGGCAGCGTGTAACCGAGCGTTGAGGCCAGCGGCCCCCATGCCGTCCAAAGCGCGCCGTCATTGCTGAAGCGCATCGCCGCCACACCCGAACCGGAACCGTCGGACCAGCCCAGAGACAGCGTCACGGTGGGGCTGTTGGCCGCGGGCTGGCCGCCGTTGATCACAAGGGTTCCTGTCGGGGCAACGGTGTCGAGCAGGATGGAATCACTGAAGGCCGCTGAAATGTTGCCCGCCAAGTCACGGTACTGCACGCGCACGGTGTGAGACCCTTCACCCGCGGGCAGCGCGTATGCGCGCGTGGCTGCCAGCGGTTCCCACGCCGTCCAGAGCGCGCCGTCATCGCTGAAGCGCATCCCCGCCACGCCCGAACCGGAGCCGTCGGACCAGCCCAGAGACAACGTCGTGGTGGGATTGTTGGTCACGGACTGGTCG
>CAIXUF010000865.1 GCA_903922535.1 Candidatus Hydrogenedentota bacterium | reverse complement strand
GTTTCCGCACAGGCACAAGCCGTCACCGTTGCGCCATGCCGCGTCCCGGTGGCAACGGTATCCTTCCGGCTCGCGCCACTCGTGTATTTCCTGCCACGGCGATCCTTGCGGCTGCATGGACACGGCCATGCACTGCGGCTGCCGGGGTCGCGGGATACGGGACCACACAACAAGAGCGTCGATGTTACGGCCATTCGCTGCGCTCATGTCCGAACCTCACTCTCGGCGTTGAACGGAACCGCTACGCGGAGAAAAGCGTAGCGGTTTTCGTATTTTGGAAGGGATAGGCTGACTCCAGAGGTCTCTGCACAGGGTGGAGATCGAAGCAGAAAGGAGTCAGTCGTGAGTGCGTTACGGGAGGCGGTATTGTTGCAGATGCGGCTGCGGGGTTTCGCGGCCAAGACGATGGAAGCCTACCTCCACGCGATGGAGCAATTGTGGGCGTTCTACCGGCGAAGCCTGGAGCGGCTGGGTTGCGAGGAGGTGCAACGCTTCCTCGACGAGGTGATCACGGTACGCAAGTTGGCTTGGGCGACCGTGAACGTGTATTTCAGCGCCTACCGGTTCTTGTACGAGCAGGTGCTGAAGCGCTCAGCGGTCGAGTTCTCGATCCCCCCGCGCGGGCGCAGCGGGAAGCGGCCGGGCGTATTGAACCGACAAGAAGTCGAGCGGCTGATTGAGACGCCTCGCAACGTCAAGCATCGCGCGCTTCTGGGGATGACCTACGGCTCCGGATTGCGGGTCAGCGAGGTCGTGCGTGTGAAGATTGCCGATATCGACCGCGGCCGGATGATGCTACGGGTCGAGCAGGGCAAGGGGCATCGCGACCGCTACACGGTGCTGTCGTCGCGGGCGCTCGCGCTGCTGGAGGAACTGTGGCGGCGGGACCGCCCTGCGCAGTTCTTCTTCACGGGTCAAGACGGTCTGCGGCCCATCAGCGACGGCACCGCCCAAGCGGTGTACTACGCCGCGCTGCGCATCAGCGGCGTGCGCCGCGTCGGCGGAATCCATGTGCTGCGGCACTGCTTTGCCACGCATGCCATGGAGGCCGGCACGGACATCTACACGATCCGGCGCTGGATGGGACACACCTCGCTGGTGACGACCGGTCGCTACATGCATGTGACGGCCGAGCATCTGGCCACGATCAAGAGTCCCTTGGACATGCTGTACGACGAGGCCTGAGCCATGTCCGCCGCCCTTCGGGTGGCGGACGTGATTCGGTCTTGTTGGGAGTCGTACAACCGCGCCTACGCGCTGCCGCCGCATGTGGTCAAAGCCGTGCGGCACATTTTGCAATGCCGCACCGCCGCTCTGGGCGGGCACATTCACCAGTGCGACCACTGCGGCAGCGAAGTGCCGATGTATAACTCCTGTCAGACTCGACACTGCCCCACCTGTCAAACCCGCGCCAAAGAACAGTGGCTCGACGCGCGCCTGGCCGAGGTGCTGCCCGTGCAGTATTTCCACGTCGTGTTCACGCTGCCGCACAGCCTCAACGCGCTTTTCGACGCCAACCGCACGCTGCTGCTCGGTGAACTCTTCGGCGTCGTCAACTGGGTCCTGCAGCATTTCGCGCAGGACCGGCAGTGGCGGCTGGAAGGGCAACTGGGCTTTCTGGCGATCCTGCATACCTGGACCCAGAAACTGGGCACGCACTTTCACGTTCACTGCATCGTGCCCGGCGGTGTCTGGCGTGCCACGGCGAAGCCTGTTGGCGAAGTCGGGCGCGAGTCCGCCGGACAATGGGTCCCTTGCCGCGGCAAGTGGCTCTTCCGCCAGGAGTCGCTCGCCGACGCCTTCCGAAACCGTTTCCTTCAGCGACTGCGATCCCTTCGACGGCGTGGCAAACTGGCCTACGGCGGTTGTGCCGCGCCACTTGCCGTCGTCGCCGCCTGGGAAACGTTGCTCGCCACGCTCGCCCGCGAGACTTGGATCGTCTATCCTAAACCGGCGCCTGACGATCCTTCTCTGGCGTTGGACTATGTTGCCCGCTACACGCACAAAGTCGCCATCGGCGACCACCGTATCAAGGCCATCCAAGACGGTCGCGTCACTTACTCCTGGCGGGATCGCTCCGAAAACAACATCGAGAAGACCGAAACGATCCCCGTCGAGGTCTTCACCCGTCGTTTCCTCGCCCACATCCTCCCGGGCGGCTTCCACAAAATCCGCTACTTCGGCTGGATGGCCGCCGCCAACCGCCAAGCTATTCTCGCCGCCATCCGTCAAGCGATCCACGTCGAAGCGCCGGCACCGCCACCCCAAGAGTCCATCGCCGAACGCGTCCTGCGTCGTACCGGTGTGGACATCACGTTATGTCCTCACTGTGGCAAGGGCCACCTCCGAAAGACCGACCGACGTCTCCTGCCCATCCGATGTAAGTCGCCATGAACATGCCATTTGGAACTTCAATCCTGTCTCACGCCCAACCGCGCCTTGCGCCTCCGCCGCACTCTGCCGATTCACGGAACAAGACCGCTCCAACCAACCGCCCCGTTTCCTGCCGGCCGCCCATCGCACCATGTCCAGTGTTCGATCCACGGCTCTTTCACCCCCAACCGGTTCGCAAACCCATGTCCGATCCCCGCTCCCGCTCTCGACAATCCCCTCGCTTTACCCCATAGCCACCGCGGCTCCGTCCAACACATTTTATCCCGAATGCTGCTCGACAAACTTGACTCCCCAAGCCCGGCGTCCTACGCTCGCAGCACATCAGGATAAAACGCTATTCGTTGGCGCGGGAGATGACATATGGATGACAACAAGACAGTACAAGAATTTCACGACAGGGCGAAGCAAGCGGGAGACCAACTACGCACGTATGTCGTATCCATCTCGGCAGCAGCGACCGGAATGCTGTTTGTCAACCTGACTGAACCTTCAAGCATTCTGAC
>CAIXUF010000864.1 GCA_903922535.1 Candidatus Hydrogenedentota bacterium | reverse complement strand
ATGACCTTGCCGCGAAGGGCGGCCTCGCCGTTCTCGTCGTACATGCGCATGCCGCGGGACAGTTGGCGCACGGTGCCGTCAATCACCATGTTTCCAGGGCCGGTGTCGAAGGCGACAATGTCCTTGAATTCGGGTGTGACCACCGTCAGGTTGGCGATGCCCCCGATATTCAGGCATACCATGGTGCGGTCTTCACGGCGGAACAGCAGCCAGTCGGCATAGGGAACCAGGGGCGCGCCCTGGCCGCCGGCGGCCATGTCGCGCACGCGGAAATCGGAAACCACCGGGATGTTGGTGCGGTGGGCAATCACTGCCGGCTCGCCAATCTGGAGCGTGCCGATGCGGTCGGTTCCGCCGCCCGGCGGATAGTGGCCTATCGTGTGTCCATGGATCGACACGTAGTCCACCTCCACCTGCTCGTCCTGCGCGATATCGACCATGGTCAGCACCGCCTCGGCCATGCGGTCGCCCAGTTCAAAATTCAGCAGGCAAACTTCCTTGGCCGACATCTGTTCGGCAAGCAGCCGGTTGCGCAGTTCAGGCTCGTAGGGGAAGGTCTGGTGCGCAATGAGTTTCATGGCAAGACCGGGACCGGTGCCCTTGATGCGCACCAGCGCCGCATCAATCCCGTCGCACGACGTGCCGGACATGACACCGATGCCGTATCGCGCCCGCTTGTTCTGTATCTCTTCAAGGTTCATGGCACAAATCTTTCAAGTTCAACTCCCGTGAAATAGTGTTTCAGTATCTCCGAATGAGCCAAGCCCCGTCCGGCCATTGCCCGGGCACCCTGCTGGCGCAAACCCACGCCGTGGCCGCTTCCGCCGCCATGCAGGGTCAGTGACGCCGAACCACTTCTTTCATTTTCCGAAACGATTATAAGCATAGCACTGGGCAGTCCGCCAATTGTTTGTCGAATGGCCAATTCCCGGTCCACTTTGGCCGTACTGCGAGTTCCCATAAATTCCATGGACACAAGCCGACCACTGGTGCCGCGGGCACCTAGCCTCACTGCCTTCAATTCACCAATATTATAACTTTTATTTATTATCTCGCTCAATTGTTTCTTTGTCAACTTTTTCTTCCAGCGAAAATTCTTGCGTTCCACGCACCAAGCCGGCGGGGAGGCGACCCGTCAGGGCGGAGGTGGACCCGGCTTTCGGCGATGGCGACTGGAGACGGGAGGCTCTGGGGACTCGGGTACAGGGTCGGGAAAGACACTGGCTTGGACTTGATATCAAGAGGCGTGGATGCGAAGAGGACGACAAGTTTCATTTGCACCATGCGTCCGTATGTGTCTCTTATTAAAGCTTATTGTTCGCGCCAACAATGTCCCGGATTCGCACTGCTCCATTGTGCAGCAGTGCGGTCGCCGTGGGAAGGTCTACCTGTCGTAGTGCGATGACAATGGCGGTGGGAATAGACCAGTTGACTGCTTTGAGCAGTTCCATGGCCTGCGCCCTTCCGACGCCGGTGATGGCGGCCACGATGCGGGCGGCCCGAAGCCGCAGTTTTGCATTGGACGGCCTCATCTCCACCATCAAGCCTTGATACACGTAACCGGACAGGGCCATGGCACCGGTGGAGATGATGTTCAGCACCATCTTGGTGGCGGTGCCTGCCCGCAGGCGGGTGGACCCCGCCAAAGCCTCGGGGCCGGTGGCCAGACATATCATGATGTCCGCCTGTGCGGCCGGGGCAGGATTGCAGCAGACAAGGGCCGTGGCACAACCATGCTCTTTGGCCCGTTCCAGTGCCGCGACGACATAGGGTGTGGAACCGGAGGCGGCAATGCCGACCACGAAGTCGGCAGGGCCGGGTTCGAGTCGATCCAGATCCGCGATGCCGGCATCCCGGTTGTCCTCTTCCCCTTCGACGCTTTCCCTAAGGGCGCGTTCACCACCGGCGATGAGCCCCACCACCCGTTCGGGGGGCACCCCAAAGGTTGGGGGACATTCGGAGGCGTCGAGCACGCCCAAGCGTCCGCTGGTACCCGCGCCGAGGTAGATGATCCGGCCCGCGCCCGCGATGGCCGTCGCGGCAGTCTCAACGGCCCGGGCAATGGCGGATTCCTGCGCGGCCACGACCGGTGGCAGGGCGGCATCCAGGCGGTTCATGAACCGGACAATTCCAAGGGCGTCCAGTTGGTCCAGCGCAACCCCCGTGTCAACTTTGTCTTCCGTGGGTGCGGAAACCGAATCGGACGGGGCCGTGTTGTCTTTCTGCCAAGTCGAGACCCAGTCGGAAAGGGTGTCCGCCTCACGAAATGCCTCATAGACGGCCCTGTGGCCCACATGCAGACATTCCATGAACTGGGCTTCAATATACTGGTCGACGGACTCGCGAAATGCGGCGCGGAACCGTTCGCATTCGTTTAGCAGGGATCCATGGAGGAACAGCCGTGCCCCCCCGCCCAGATGGAGCTTTTCCACGGTGGTGACCGCCTGCGCGGCGAGCCGACGGGCCTGCTCGTCGAGACAGGCCCGGGCGACAAAGTCACCGGCCTCGGCAACTTCCGCCACGGTACGCGCCAGGTCGGCGACGGTGCGTTTCTCGGCGGTGCCGGACCAAAGGACAAACTCCTCGAAAGAACCCAGACCCGCCGCGAAAGGCAATTGCTCGACGAGGGCGGTGTCTGGTCCAAGGCCGTCCACCATCGCGGCGCAGGCGCGCAGTGCGTCCACGGCCACGCGATAGGCGCTGCCATCGTCACCAAACACGGCCCCGCGCCCGCCGATACGCAGCACCCTGCCGTGGCGGTTCTTGGCAATCACGGCAGAACCGGTGCCGGAAATGACGAGTACGCCGCCGCCCGGTCCGGAGTTGGCAAAGAGCACCGGGTGCAGGTCTGTGGTCACGCGCACGCGCTGCGCGCCCAGTGTGCGTCCGACGATTTTCGCCACGGTGGCCTGTACCTGCGGCGACCCGGCCCCGGCCAGACCGGCCCATACCTCCGGGGCGGGTATTTCTTGTCCGACCAGAAGCCTGCGGGCCAGAGCGACGAGCGAGAGCGCCGCCGTCTCGACTCCGCAGGCGACGGGATTACTCGGGCCCGCCTCCGCTTCGGCGATGCAGGTGCCGTCATCGGCATACAGACCGGCCCGCGTGTGCGTGGCACCGCCTTCCAAGGCGACAATCATGCTGTGTGCTCCTTATTCATCCATGTCACGCGGCCAGGGCTCGGCGCCTGCGCGCAGGATTTCCAGCAGGGGACGATTGCTTTCCCACGCCGCCCTGTCGATTGCGGCACGGGACAAGAATCCGATGATCCGCTCTCCGCCCTCTTCGGCGCAACGTGAGGCAACGGCGTTCAACTGTTTGCCGAGCGCTGTGGAATACGACTCCTCCCCCACCACCAGCAAGGCCGTCTGGTAACCCAGCAGCGTGGACATGGCCTCGTCAAAGCGCGCAACATTTCTTTCCGCATCCCGCAATGAAATCCGGTTACGGTATTTGTCCATCGTCAAGGCCCATTCACGCCGCCACCGCCAGGGGGAAAACCACGCCGACACCACGCCGCCCCAGGAGGCCAGTGCAAAGTCGAAGGCATCCGGTCCAGCGGCGTGCCGCAGGCGGTCGGCCATGCGGTGGTTGAGACGAGTTTCCAGCCATCGCGCCGCGCGAAAGTCCCATGGACTGTCGGTGTCCGCCGGTTCCGCTGAAAAGACCCGCACGGAAAGGCCGACTTTCGCGTCGGGCCGCACGGCGCGCAATGTGGTCGCGGTATCATTGTGTGCGCGGAGCATTTGCACGGAAGCGCGACGATACCCAGACAGGCCCTTCTCATGAAAGGCCTGTGTCAGCCTGTACTCGGGCTCGAAAAGCGGCATCCACCACTGGCAATGCGGTGAAAGAATCTCAGTGACATGGGCCGCGTAGGCCGAAAAGCGTTCGGCCGCCTTGGCCTGCGCCCATCCGCCCCGCGCCTCAAACCATTGTGGCGCGATGCCATCCCACAGAACGCACACCGGCTCAATGTTTGCATCGCGCAGGCTCTTGAGGGCACCCGAGCAGCGGACCGTCACGGCGGCGTCGAAGCGTCCCGCTTCGGGCTCGATTTGTGACCAAGGCAACGTCGCAAGCGCGGCGCTGTGGCCGAGTAAGCACACCCGTGCGAGGTGGGCGGCGAAAGCGCCGTCCTCCAAGCCGTTCGCGGGCACCGCCGCGCCTATCAAGAATTTGCCGGACCGTCCGTTCATGGATTTGTTTGCGCCCACGCGACAAGAGAACAACATTCCTCCGCACCGATCGGCTGGAGGCTTTTGCCGGGGCTATGGTAGCATGGCCGCGACCGGATTCTGAAAACGGTTCCTCAACATGGACGCACAGGATATGCGGGATGGGAAGTCCTGATAAGCTGTCGGCGGCAAGCGACCT
>CAIXUF010000863.1 GCA_903922535.1 Candidatus Hydrogenedentota bacterium | reverse complement strand
GCCTCCACCAGCTCCGTCTGTTCGACCGTTTCGAGCGACATCTCTTCCAGTGCATTGTGCCGGGAGAAGCGGAAGTTGCCGCTGCACGGATGGGTCAACGAGTGGTTGCCGATTTCGTGGCCCGCCGCCACGGCCGCGCGCCAGGGCTCCGCATGTTCCCGCACCGCCGACGGAAGCGGGTAAAAGGTGGCGTGAGCCCCGTGCCGATCAAGCAGGGGCACGGCATTGCGCCATTGTGATTCGCGGCCGTCGTCGAAGCTGAGGCTCAATGCCATTTGCCTGCCGGCGGGCCAGGAGAACTGGGTCGAATTCATGGGCTTGTCCTGGTGGCCTCGCGAAGTCCCTGGGGCGTCCGCAGGCCAACTAACCGGCAAAGGGTTAGACGATCGTTTTTTCGGTTTCCGTGTCGAAGAAGTGGGCGCAGGCCATGTCCACATCCAGCACGTGCTGCGTGTTCACCGCCGGCTCGACGCTGGTGTTGATGCGTGCCGTGATGTTCTGCCCGCCGAGGTTGAGATAGAGGTTGATTTCAAACCCCATGGGCTCGACAACTTCAATGAGCGCCTTGATGCTGGTGCCGTCGGCGCCCCCGGGGCTGCCGCTCTCGCGCAGATGCTCGGGGCGTATGCCCAGAACCACGTTCCTGCCCACATGGTCCTTCAACGCCGCGTGCCTTTCCGGCGGAACCGTGAGGCGCACGGCGTTGTTCTTGTCCACAAACTGCATCGTGCCGTTCTCACCCGCCAGACGCCCGTCGATCATGTTCATCGGCGGACTGCCGATGAATCCGGCCACAAACTTGTTCACCGGATGGTGGTACAGTTCCAGGGGCGGGGCCACCTGCTGGATGAGTCCGTCGAGCATCACCACGATCCTGTCGCCCATGGTCATGGCCTCGACCTGGTCGTGGGTCACGTAAATCATCGTGGACTGCAGCCGGTGGTGCAGTTTGGAGATTTCAGTGCGCATCTGCACGCGCAGCTTGGCGTCCAGGTTGGAAAGCGGCTCGTCGAACAGGAACACCTTTGGCTGGCGCACGATGGCGCGGCCCACGGCCACGCGCTGGCGCTGCCCGCCCGACAGCGCCTTGGGCCGCCGGTCCAGCAGGGCCGTGATGCCCAATATCTCCGCGGCCTCGCGCACGCGCCGGTCGATTTCTTTCTTGGGGTACTTGCGCAGGATCAGGCCGAAGGCCATGTTCTTATAGACGGTCATGTGCGGGTAGAGGGCGTAGTTCTGGAAGACCATGGCGATGTCGCGGTTCTTCGGGGGCACGTCGTTGACGAGTGTGTCGCCGATGAAGATCTCGCCACTGGTGACCTCCTCCAAACCGGCGATCATGCGCAGCGTCGTGGACTTGCCGCAACCCGAAGGGCCGACCAGCACCACGAACTCTTTGTCCTCCACCACCAGATTGGCGTCGTTGACCGCCTGTATCCCGCCCGGAAACACCTTGTTCAGGCTCTTAATCTCGACCCGTGCCATGTAATTGTCCCTCTGGCCCTTGAACGGGCATACCCGACATGCGCCGCCCTGACAGGGCCAGACACGAAGGGATGATAGCCAATGGGACCATGGCTGTCAAACGCCCCCGCTTGCGCAGGGTGGGAACAACGGGGAGTGGCCGGCGCGGAAAGGGCTACTTCTTGTCCGCCGCTTTCAGTTCCTCGACGAGGGCAATGTACCTTTCCTTGGCCTCGTCCTGACTGGTCCCGGCCAAATCCTTCCATCCGTCATACTTGGCGCGGCCCACGAAATCGAACATGCCGGGGCGATCGCCGGTGGCGTCGCCCACGGTCCCCTGCTTGTACAGGGCGTACAGCCGGAGCTTGGCAAGGTTGTCGGGCGCTTCGGACAGTTGGGTGACTTCTGCGGAAGCATTCTGGAAGCGGGTCATGAGGTCATCGGACATGGTAAAATCCTCCATGGTTATTGTCAGATTTCATAGTATACGGATGAACAGAAGAAATCAACTTCTTCCCCCCTACCTATCGGTAGTTAGGCCGGCGCTGGCAGATCTTGTTCCCAGATTCTGTGGCAGCAGTAGACTGGGTGCATCCCGCGAACACGTTCTTATGCAAGGATTTCTCAACAAGTGGAACCTTTTCCCGGTTTCGTACGTTTAACTGGTGGTTTGTTTGAAGCCAGGCATGAGGAAAGCGGCTGGGGTGGGATCATGCTTGTTTTGGACTCCCGGCGTTGTTAAGGCGGATACTGTCCGCACGGGCGATTGGAAGAAAGTGAAACATCGAAAGGGTCCGGTTCATGTCGTGGTATAAGAAAGCATGGGTGAAATACACGCTGGCCGGTGCCGGTGCGCTTTACATAGCCCTGTTTGTCGGCTACCTCGTCTATGCGGGGACAAGGCCGACAACATCCACAGGACCGTCAGAGTTGGAGGCGCATCCGGAGAAACAGAACGAAATCGTGTCCCGCCGACAGGCCGAGGAACTTCGCGACCTGTTGAAACTCAGCGAGGACCAGACGCAGAAGATCGCGGCCATCTTCCTCAAGCACGAATCGGACCAACCGGACCCGTCCGCCGACGGCGATCCGCGCAACCGTTGGCGCGCGCAGCGGGAGGAAATCGAAAAGGTGCTGACGCCCGAACAGAAGGCGCTTTGGGATCAGATACGGGGTCAGTTCAGAGGCCCCGGCGGACCGGGCGCGCCCGGCG
>CAIXUF010000862.1 GCA_903922535.1 Candidatus Hydrogenedentota bacterium | reverse complement strand
GGCGCAGAACAAAAACAACCATGAACCCGGAACTTTGAACCATGTTATGAACGACACGTTGCGTCTTGTTTTCTGGGAACTCACGGCGCGCTGCAACCTGACCTGCAAGCACTGCCGGGCGGAGGCCCAGGATCACTTCGTAAAAGGCGAACTGGATACCCGGGAGATCCTGCAGGTGGCGCGGGATATTCGCGCCACCGGCGATCCGATCCTGATCCTGACCGGCGGAGAACCGCTGGTCAGAGCCGACATCTACGACATCGCAAAATATTGTTCCGGCCTGTTTACACGTGTCGCCATGGCCACAAACGGCACGCTCGTTGATGACGCCGTGGCATCGAAGATTGCGGCCTGCGGCATCCAGAGGGTGAGTGTCAGCCTCGACGGCGCCACGGCCGCGACCCATGACGCCTTCCGGGGGTTGCCCGGCAGCTTTGAGGCAACTCTGCGTGGTTTCGACGCGCTGCGTCGTGCGGGTGTATCTGTCCAGGTGAACGTCACGGCGTCCCGGTCCAACGCAGCCGAGATCGAGGATATTCTGACGCTGGCCCTTGCCCGGGGGGCGGATGCCTTTCACGTATTCGTGCTCGTGCCGGTCGGCTGTGGCGCCGAGCTCGGCGAAGACGTGCGGTTATCTCCGGCCGAAATGGAAAAAGTGCTCCGGTGGCTTTTTGATAAATCGCTGGAACTGCGCGGGCGGATGCATATCAAGGCGACGTGCGCTCCCCAGTACTACCGGATCATGCGCGAGGTGTCCCGCGAACGGGGACTCCGACTCGAAAGCCCGGGCCACGGCATGCAGGCCATGACACGGGGCTGCCTGGCGGGTTCTGCCGTTTGCTTCATCTCGCGTACGGGCGACGTGCAGCCCTGCGGATACCTCCCCTTGTGTGTTGGCAATGTCCGGAAGACAAGGTTCGGGGACATCTGGAAGAACGCGGATGTCTTTCAGGCATTGCGGGATCCCGGAAAGCTGAAGGGCAAGTGCCATGCCTGCGGCTACCGGAAGGTCTGCGCCGGCTGCCGGGCCCGTTCCTATGCCGATACGACCGATTTCCTGGGCGAGGATCCTGATTGCGCATATCTGCCGGGAGGCTCTTGCAAAACCAACCCATGAATACGGCGTCGAGGGACCGACGCCCTCCACTTCGGTAGAAAGCTTTGGATTGTCTGCCGGAGGGTTGCGGTCCCTCGCAACCGCAGGAGGTTTTGCAAGAGCCTCAATGGATAGAAGAAGTTGGGTTTTGTATGGCACAGACTGAAAAGCATTTGTCCCGCTTTGAGCGGGAACAAGCGGTTCTGAACATCCTCCAGGACTTGCGCGACCTGGACGGGTTGAAGAAACTTTTCTGGGAAGAACTGAACTACGAGCGCGAGAACAAGCCCCTCAGCCCGCGTCAGTGGCCGGACAGCATCAAACAGACCCTCGCCGAAGACCCGATCCTTTTCGCCGGCGGCGGTGAAGGGAATGCCTTTCACGTTGTGTATTGCCGCCTGGCTTCGTCCGATTTGAGACGCGGCTCCGAGCGTCCGGTTGTGAACCAGTTACTTCGCGACCATCCTTACGCTCTGTTCGTATTCTCGAATGAGAGTCAATCTGCCTGGCACTTTCTGAACGTCAAATTTGACGAGCAAGCCGAGAAGCGTCGCTTGATGCGCCGCATTACGGTGCGGCCCGGCGAAGGGTTACGCACGGCGGCGGAACGAATGGCGCTGCTCGACCTTGCCACCATTGGAGGGACGG
>CAIXUF010000861.1 GCA_903922535.1 Candidatus Hydrogenedentota bacterium | reverse complement strand
GTGATCGATGCCTACCGTCTCGGCACACCCTTGGAAGCCTACGGCGTCTACGCCAGCTTCCGCCGCCCCGAGGCCGCGTCGATGGCCGCCGGCACGGAAGGCTCCGTGACCGAATCGCTGTGCGTGTTCTATCAGGGCCGCTTCTTCGTGCAGATTGCCGTGTCAGGCGCGTCCGAAATGACGCCTGACGTGTTCACCGCTTGCGCCAAGGCCGTCGCCGCGAAGCTGCCCGCCGGGGAGGCGCCGAAGGAAATCACTCTGATGCGCGCCGAGGGCGTGGTAAAGGGAACCGAGCGCTACCTGCCCAAGAGCCTGCTCGGCTACCCCTTCTTCACCAAGGGTCTGATAGCCGATGCGGAGTGGGACGGTGTCAAGGGCCGCGTTTTCATCGTGCTGTCCGACTCGGACGATAAGGCCGCCGCCATCCTCGACCAGTACGCCGAATACCTGTCCAAGGCGGGCAACGGCGCGGTTGTCAGCCGCGACAAAGACAGCCTGACCGCAATCGACACGATGTACAAGGGGGTGCTGGTCAAGCGCACGGGCAAGCAGGTGCTGGGTGTCATCAACCCCGATGGGGCCGAAAAGAGCGCGGCCATGATGGCCAAACTGGAGGCGGTGGCGACGAAGTAATCGGCGGTGGCATGGGCATCCTGCCCATGTTTCCGGATCACGGTTGAGACGCCCGTGCCACAATGGCGGGTCTATTGGCCGGCGCGGGGCGGGGTTGGCATATGGGAACGCACCAGCGTATTGACGAGGGTGGATACGTCCACGTGTTTGCTTTCGGCGAGCTTTGCAACAAAATCCCGATTGTCCTTGTCGAGGTAAACAGGAACATTCAGAACTGCGTTGGGTTTGTAGAATAGTCCGCGCTGGCCTTTTGAAAAGTCATACGTATTCCTTTTTCATGCCTGTACTCCGCATACTGCGCCTGTTCGCGCTTTGTTGCCTTTCTCATGGGCGGACACGCATCCCGTAACAGCGCAATCATAACGCATTTCCGTCATGTGAGTGTTCATAAACAGGCGGACGCGGCACTGTCTTGCATGGGCGCTCATAGAGACCTCAATTCTACCGCGTCAGTTTCCAAACGAGATCATCGGGCGCTCCTCTGTCTTCAGCGCCCTTTTCTTTTCCGCCATCGTCGCGGAGGTTTATGAAAACACTGTAGATCACACAACCCTCTTCCTGCTTTCGATACAGGAGTTGTCCGCCGCCGTAGCGGTCCACAGGCAACTTGGACATACAGGTCGGTTCCAGTGCCTGCAGGCAGTCCGGATACGCGCCCTGGACCAGCTTGAACCGGCGGAGCGCGAAGGCCACGCGCGCCAGATCTTCATTGGTCTGGCAGAGGGTGGCGTTGTCTCTGCAGCCCATCACATTGACCATGGTGAATCTCGCTATCGGGGCGGCCCAGCTGGATCTGTTCTTGATGGTGTCCCGCCAGGTGGAACTGAGCGCCTTGTATTCTGGATAAGGGAGGGACATCGCCTCCACGAGTCTGTTCCTGGACTCCAGCGCTGTCATCGCATCCTCGTTGTGGAGAAACGGCAGCAGCCGCGCCCGCAGCACAAGGGGGTCAAAGGGGCTCTTGAACAGTCTCTCGGAAAGGGAGTGATTGTCGCCCGCCGATGCAAAGATATGCTCCCCATTCTTAATCATGCTCAAGGCCCGTATGAGGAACATCCTCTCCCAGGCCAGCGACTTGGCAAGCGCCTCCGAACAGTTCATCTGTCCGGCCGCGTTGAGGAAGCGGGCTTCCGCCCCCTCCGAAACATCCGCCAGGTTGAGCAGCGGTTGAACGATGGAGGTCACGGCCTCCGAACGGAGCGCAATGGCCACCATGGACCCCACGACGGTACGGCAAGTCTTGCCGACATGGTTTGCGAGGGCCATTGCCATGGTGGCGTCGTCCAAAGCAGCATCAGGACGTTGCTCCTGAATTGCTTTCGCCGCGTCCAGGATCAAGGCAGAACCGATGTCCATGAAGTTCATCAAATCATCAGGGCCCGCGAGCATTTCCAAGTCTTTTGATATGACCAGGTCACGGAGGGGAATGCCTGACTCACGGCATTTTTCCGGCCAGTGCGTTGTTTGAAACCAGATCGTGTCGGCCGGGTCGTCCGGAGGCAGGACGGCAAGGGCGCGGACCTTGTCGATGGCCTCCCGGTTGCGCGACAGCGTTTCGCCCACGGCCGCCGCCATGTCGGCGTCCCAAGCGTCGCACAACACGGAGGCGGACGAACGGTCCATGTCAGAAATGCGTTTTCCGTGCGCTTCGGCGTCCATGTCTATTTTGAGCTTGCTGAGTTCGTACAACAACGTCGTGGCCGGGCAGCGCTTGAGCCGTTCTTCCTTGCTGAGCGCATTGGCGCCGTTGTCTTTCCGCGCCTGTTCGATAATCTCCTGCGCCGAAGTGGGCGCGCCGGTGCTGTGGATGCGCGCGATCTCATTTTGCAGCGCCTCTCCCGAGCGTTTGCTCAGGACAACATCAACCGAGACACCGAAGACGAGCAGGACGGCGGTGACTTTCACCGACATGATCAGCGCCCGTTCCCACCAGGGCTGGCAGCGCCGCTTGCCCCGGCCGATCAGCGCGGCCAGCAGGGTGGGGTCGCCAAAGTCCTTGATCAGCTCCTGGACCCCGGCGTCCTTTTCGGTTTCGGCAACGTCGG
Organism: Candidatus Hydrogenedentota bacterium; assembly: GCA_903922535.1. The sequence continues at coordinate 2,218 of CAIXUF010000861.1, read as the reverse complement.
ACAGTGCATCCTGGAAATGGGCGCTCAGCTCGCGGCGCACTTCTTTTCGGATGCTGCGTCGAACACTGCAATTGCGGGCGATGCGTTCTACAAAATCCCGCGCCTCGGCGGGAAGGATCGGTGTGTAGGATGATTTCTCTTCCATGACAGTATCTCCCCGGGAATGGTTGGTGTTGCCGTTTCAGGTTAACTGGAAGTCCAGGACGAGGCGCATGGCTTTTGCCAATTGCTTCCACTCCTCGCGCCGCGCGGCCAACTGCGCCTCGCCCTCCCCGGTGATGCTGTAATAGCGGCGTTCCCGGCCGCTGGCCGCCTCCTGCCATTCGGCCTGAATGAGGCCCTTGGCCTCCAGGTTGTAGAGCAGGGGATAGAGCGTGCCGTGGCCGAGCGTGAGCACGCCGCCGCTGGACTTCTCCAATTCCTGGCCCAGTTCGTAGCCGTACATGGCGCCCCGAGACAGCACTTGCAGCACGGCAAGCGGGGCGACTCCTTTCAGTAGTTCGCGTTCGAATTTCATGGTGTGGTCTCCCAATGGTGTTAGGCACCGCATATTATGTTATACAAAGTATAGCGCGGCCGCGCGGGCTTGTCAAGGGGTATGGGAAGCAGGGAGTTATGGGAGGAATGCGATGGAATGGGAGCGGATATGAAACCAGTCCAAGGTCGAACGTGAGTAGTCCAGGCCCTCCGCTCCCGGACTTGTTGGGGAGAAGGACGGCGAGTTGTGTCTGTTCGGCACCCCCGCGAAACTCCGGGTCTTCATCCTGGAAAGGGCCGGTGGAAGGGCATGGGTCGTGTCTTTGGGACAGGCCGGGGATGGAAGTCCCGGCCTGCCAAGCAGGCTGGAAGAGCTTACCAAAAAATGCATGTGATGCGGGGCTACTTGCCGATGCAGAACTGGCCGAAGATGATGTCGAGCAAATCTTCGGGCGTGGTTTCGCCCGTGATTTCACCGAGCGCGGCCAAGGCTTCGCGCAGTTCAAAGGCCAGCAGTTCGGGGGAGGCTTCACGGGAGTCGAGCGCGCTGTCCACGCAGTGTGCGGCACGCCGCAGGCTGTCGGCCTGGTGCATGCGGCTGATCATGGGCGTTTCGGCAACGGTAACCGCGCCCAGCAGCGCGCGCCCCAGTACGGACTCAAGGGCATCCAATCCCTCGCCGGTGATGGCGGAGACGAGGCAGGTTTCGGAGAAAGACTCAGGAGCGGCCTGGGGGAGGGGAGTGGCGATATCGGCCTTGTTACTTGCCACGATGACCGGCACCCCCGCATCGCGCAATTCGGCCGCAATACGCTGATCCTCGTCTGTCAGCGGGGCCGACGCATCAACGACAAACAGCACCGCATCGGCCTCGCGCAGCGCGGCCCTTGCCAGGTCCACGCCCGCCTGTTCGATGGCGTCCTCCGTTGCGCGCAGTCCTGCGGTGTCCACAAGCCGCAGCGGCACGCCGCCGATGCTGGCATCCTCCTCTATGCGGTCGCGCGTCGTGCCGGGCATGGGGGAGACGATGGCGCGGGTGTCGCGCAGCAGCGCGTTGAACAGGCTGGACTTGCCCACGTTTGGCCTGCCGACGATGGCCACCGCCGCGCCTTCCCGGTAAAGCCTGCCGGCACGTGCGCTGTCGAGCAGGCGCGCCATCTGCGCGCGCGCGGCGCGCAACCCCTCAAACAGCGTGTCATCCACAAGTTCGGGCAGATCGTCTTCGGGGAAATCCACGGCGGCCTCGACCCGCGCCAGCGCATTGGCAAGCGTTTCGCGCAGCATGTGCATCTCGCGGGAGAGTGCGCCGCCCGCCACGGCATTGGCGGCGCGCAGCGCGGCGTCGGTGCGCGCGCGCACCATGTCGATCACCGCCTCGGCCTGTGCCAAATCGATGCGCCCGTTTTCAAAAGCGCGCCGGGTGAACTCGCCCGGCTTGGCCAGCCGCGCGCCGCGGCGCAGCACCGCATCAAGCACGGCCCGGAGGGGCGCCGCGCCGCCGTGGGTGTTGATTTCGACGACGTCTTCGGCGGTGTAGCTGTGCGGTGCGCGCATGCGGTGGACCAGCACCTCGTCGACAGATTGCCCCGTTTCATCGACCACGTGCCCGTGATATACGCGCTGGCGTTTGGCCGTGCACAGGTCCACGCCACGCGAAGAAACAAACACCTGCGACGCGATGCGGACCGCGTCAGGTCCGCTCAAACGAACAATCCCCACGCCACCCTCACCGGGCGGCGTG
>CAIXUF010000860.1 GCA_903922535.1 Candidatus Hydrogenedentota bacterium | reverse complement strand
TGGACCCTCGGATCTGCCATGGCAAACCGTGTATCCGTGGTTTGCGCTACCCGGTGGAGTTCCTGCTGGAATTGCTGAGTGGCGACATGACGGCGGAACAGATTCTCGCCGATTATCCCGATTTAGAGGCCGATGACCTGAAGGCGGCTTGTGCGTTTGGTGCCCGAGTCAGTCGTGGGTGACGGACGGAATCGTTGGATTCAAAACGGCTCGGAAAATATTAAGGGACAGCTCGGGACTGCTTCGTTCTCATTAACACCCTGCTTCAGCGGGGTGTGTGGGGCCGCGTGGGGATCGGTAACCGTTTCAACGGTTTGCCGCACTGTTGAAACCGTTGAAACGGTTGCGCGCTTCGTCCAGACCCAGGACACCCAGCTAAAGCAGGGTGTTAATGAGATCCAACACGGCACCGCGAGGAGTTTGTGAGTTTCCCAGACCCAAGTCTACCAGTTCTGACAGGCCAGTTCTGCCATTGCCAGCCGGGAGTGAATGTGGGAAATTGCAGCGGCATGACCACTATGGACCCAGGGCATGACAGGGATTCATCCCGTCGAAAAGCCGCTTTCAGCTTGCTGGAGGTAGTGGTTTCGCTTGTGATCATTGTGCTGATGTTGGTGTGCTTCCTTCGTTTCAGCAGTTACGGTCCACCCACGTCCGCAGGTATCCAATGCGTGCGTAACCTCAAACAAATTGGCTTGGCGGCGCGGATGTGGTCAAACGATCACGGCGACCTTTTTCCATGGCAGGCATCCACCAACAAGGGCGGCACCGCGGAGTTCATCACCGCCTCCGAGGTGTTTCGCCACTTCCTGGTGCTATCCAACGAGCTTGCCAGCCCCAGGATCCTGGCCTGCCCAAAAGACAATCAACGCAAGCCCACCAAAGTCTGGAACACGGGCTTTGGTAATCACAACTGCAGCTATTTTGTGAGTTTCGACGCGGACGAGGCAAGCCCGCAGACGATCTTGAGCGGCGACCGCAACCTTACGGGGGGTGCGCAGGTCGGGTCCTTGATCCTGATCACCCCTACCAACCGAGTTGGCTGGGGAACCAACATCCATTCCGGGGCCGGCAACCTCGGCCTGGCGGATGGGTCTGCCCAACAGAGTACCGAGCAGTCGTTGCAAGGGCAGTTTGGGTCCGCATTTGCCAGCACCACAAACCAAGCCTTCAGATTCGCGATACCGGATGCGACCGTCGTTCCTCGCCGAGATCCCTGGCGCTGGGTGTGGCCCGCATTGATCGTGCTCCTCTTCATGGGGGTCATGCCGCTCGTATTGCGGACGATGCGGCGGGCGTTGTTGCGACCTCACGCTGGAGAGAAAGCTCCATCCGCATAGCCGCATCGGTGCAATGGGGCGCTCCTTTCCCCCAAGCGCCCCATGAATCCGCACCGGTATGCACGCAATTCCCTCGAAAAACCGCGCGTTGACAGAACAAAACGCGAATCGCACGGTAGTTTTATGTCGAGAGACATATGTCGAGAGAGCCATTGACACCAGCGGTCATGGGTTTGCCGCTGGCGGAGC
>CAIXUF010000859.1 GCA_903922535.1 Candidatus Hydrogenedentota bacterium | reverse complement strand
GGTGGCATGGGGCGGCGTCAATGCATTCCGGCTGAATAATTCAGTCAACGGCGCTACGGCGTCGCAGGCCTACGTGTTCGATGCTGGTGCGGGGATCGCGCCGACAAATTTCGCCGGGCTGGAATTGATGAACGGAAACACCGCCTACACCAACGGAAGTGTGACTATTGGCACGGCCGGTTGGCTGACTTACTCGAACACGACGGCGACGATGTGGGGCACTGTCACGAATCGGGGCACGCTGCGTCTGACGGACAGTACGGTCACCTTTAAGGGTAATTTAGTCTTAGGCGAAAACTGCACGGTCAACTGGTCATCCAACCTCGTCGGCAACGCGGTGTCCGTCAACGGCACGCTCACGCTTCCGACCGCTGCCACGCTCTCGTTCGCAAGTCCGCTCGGCAAGGGCGACACGTTCGTTCTGTTCTCCTCGCCGAATGCGGTGAGCGGGTCGCCCCAAGCTTGGACGGTTAGTGCTGATAAGTTCCACGTTATTAAAAGTGCGGACGGCAAACAGCTTCTGCTAACGCCGAAGCCGCCGCGCGGCACGGCGATTCTTGTGCAGTGACGAATAATGGTGTATTAGGCAAACGTATGAAATCAATGACTCGGTTTTTTTGTCTGGCCTGCCTGATGGGCGGTCTGGTTGAAGGTGTAGCCGCAGAGGAGGCGGGGGTAGACAGCGGCGCGTTGGCCCGCAGGGTAGCCGACGGTACGTTGCAGTGTCTGGAAACTCTGGCGACGGCGTCCAAGAATAACGGCACACTGTCCTACACTGACGGGGTTTGGCACAGTCCGGCGCAGCCGAAAGCATGGGCCTCTAACGTCGGGGCGGGGACTGCGGCGGCGGGACTGTGGCAGTCCGGGCTGTTCGACCAGGCACCTGACAAGAAGGCGCAGCTCCGCGCCTGGGCGGTCGAAACCTTCGACCGTGCCATCAAAGAGCACCGCAATCCAGACGGGAGTTTCGGTAACAAGGAGGTGCCCGAGGGCATGTTCTTTCTGGTCGAGCTGAGTTCCGCCTGCATGCGGCTGGATTCCAGCCTGGAAGCGGAGCGGAAGGCGGTTTGGCGAGAGGCCTTGGAGAAAGGGATCGCCCAGCTCGTGGAGAGCGGGAACCTCTATAACAGTAAAACCAAGCGGAACTGGTATGCCAACGGCAACCTTGAACTGGACGAGACAACCTTGCTGTATTACACCTACAAATTCACACGGGACGAGAAATACCGGGAGATGTTCGAGCGGCAGTTGGCCTTCACCCTCTATCCGGACCGTCCGCGGTGGCGCAACTTCGGGCTTTACTATGGGCTAGAGCCTGCGCGTCCAGACGGGTTGGACGGGCGGGGCTATCTAGCGGAGAACGCCAGCGGCTTCCCGGGTTACGATGGCGACTACACGCACTTTCAGTCTAGCATCGCGGCGAAGCTGTATCTGGCATCGGAAGATCCGAGGATACTCCGGCTGGTCAATCTCTTCCTCAACCAGATGCTGCCGCACGTAGACCGCGAGACGTGGATTTTCGACGCCACGTCCGGCAGCCGGCACAGCACCGTGATGCCGCTGACGACGCCGGCCTATGCGGTCTCCGCTTTGGAGTGCAGCCGCAAGAAACTGCTGGCTGAGTTGGACGAGCAGGTGTCGATGACGCTGACCCACTACAACAAGGCGGCCAAAGAGGGCTGGCTGCATCCGGGCATGTACCGCGGCCTCAACGGCGAACTGGTGACCCTGATGCAGGCCTGCATGCGGGCTTCGGACAAACTCAAGAAGCCGATGCCTTGATCGCCCCTCTGCGGCGATGGGCCGCGCAGGGTTTCGCGGAAAAAAACGGGGTTGCGGAAACGCGTTTTTAGCGATACTGTCATTTCCATGAAGACAATAGCGCTTGGGTTGCCGTTGCTGATTGCTGTTGCGTCCGTCTGGGCGGCGGAACTGCCGCCGGTGATGTGCGACGTGGCGGTGGTCGGGGGCGGCTCGGCGGGAATCTGCGCGGCGGTCGCGAGCGGCCGCGCGGGCGCGCGAACCGTGCTGGTGGAGTCCGCGGCGCAGGTGGGCGGCAACACCACGACGGGCGGCGTGAACTTTCCGGGGCTTTTCCACGCGTGGGGCAGACAGGTGATCGCGGGGGTCGGCTGGGAGCTGGTCACGAACACGGTGGCGCTGGCGGGCGGCACGCTGCCGGACTTCACGCAGCCGACCGGAACCGCGCACTGGAAGCACCAGGTGACGGTCAGTATCCCGCTCTTCGTGGCGCTGGCGGAGGAGATGCTGAGCAAGGCCGGGGTGACGGTCCAGTACCACGCGGCGCCGATGCGGATCGAGAAGACGCCGGAGGGCTGGCGCATGGTCACAGCGGCGGCAGGCGACACGCGCACCATCCTCTGCAAGCAGCTCGTGGACTGCACCGGCAACGGCGCGGTGGCCGGGCTGCTGGGCTTTGAACGGCTGCAGGAGAAGGAGCGGCAGCCGGGGTCTTTCGCGTACACGCTGAAGCCTAACGCGGATCTGAAGAAACTGGACGCCAAGGCGCTGCAGGCGCGTTTCGACGCGGCGGTGAAGGCGGGGGCCGTGCAGCGCAACGACTGCCGCTGGGGCGTGATGCAGTATCTGGCCGGCGGCGGGAACGTCGGGAATTACGTGGAGGGCGCGGACAATTCCAACGCCGACGCGCGCACGGACACCAACCTGCGCGGGCGCGCCTCGATGCTGCGCATGTACCGGTGGCTCAAGACGGTGCCGGGGCTGGAGAAGGCCGAACTCGTGAGCATGTCGCCGGAGGTGGGCGTCCGCGAGACCTACCGCGTGGCGGGCGAGTATCTGATCACGCAGGACGATTATGTGTCGGGGCGGCGCTGGGAGGACTCGGTCTGTTACGCGTTCTATCCGGTGGATCTGCACAGCCAGAAGTCGGGCGTGCAGCCCGCGCAGCTCAGGGAGGGCGTGGTGCCGACCGTGCCGCTGCGGGCGCTGATTCCCAAAGGAAGCAAGAG
>CAIXUF010000858.1 GCA_903922535.1 Candidatus Hydrogenedentota bacterium | reverse complement strand
TGGTCTTGGCACGGCAGACAAGAATGTCCGCCCCACACTGGTCTTGGCACGGCAGACAGGAATGTCTGCCCCACACTGGTCTTGGTTTTCTTGGAATCTCATTTGGTTGCGGCTTTGCTGCTCCAAGGTCAACCACCATTGCAAAACGGCCCATGCTGTTCGGTTATTGTGTCTTCGCGCCCAAGGAGACTCGCTTCCCTGATTCCGTGACGTAGGTGGTCTGTTGCCTGCCCCCCAATGCGGTGCTTAGCTCCGCAAGCTTGAAGCGCTCGCCTGATGTTGTGAGTCCGGTGTCACGATAGGACATCTTGGCCAAGCCGCTGCCGCCCGTGGCAATCGTGATGACGGCCTTGGCCGAGATGGACCCGCCGCCCATGGGAATGTCCATGGACACCGATGCCGTGCTTGCCTTGAAGGTGCCCGAGCTGTTGGTTGCGGTTGCGCTTAGGGTGGAACCCTGTTGTGGACTAACCATGACCGTGATGGGCGTGTCCAGCGGCATGTTCTGGCATTCAAGCGAAACCTCAAGGGGACCCGTGAGGGTGCTCGGCAAAAGCACGTCGGGCACGGGCAGAGAATCCGATGGTGTCGCTGGGGCGGTCACGCCGCCTATGCTTGAAACGCGCAAACGTGGGCTTGGCGCGTCGGGTAGCAGGAGAACATTCTGCATTCCGCGCGTAAGACTCACGTTGCAGCTACCCGCGTACAAGTCGGAGTAGGCTTCAATCCGAGCCCGACCCATTCCATAGAACATCGAATACGCCAAACTAGTGCCGCCACAGGAAACGCTACCATTGCCAAGTATGATGGTCGAAACAAGTCTTACGGCACCACCGCTTCCCGAAGAGTCTGAAAGACCAGAGTCCCAGTTCCCACCGGTTGGCCAAGACCCACTGTTTGCCGCGATCCCACCAGTCAGGGAGATCTGACCCGACGCGGCAATAAGGATTGCTCCTCCCCCTCCTGATCCCGCGACAGATGTGTTTCCTCCTCCACCCGATCCGCCTAGTAATGGTATCAAGTACTCATTTCCGTATAACGATTCAGATCCACGTCTATTCCAACCTTCGAGGCAACCTGTCGTCCCGTAAGATCCACTTTGGCCTCGATCTCCACCGCCAGGACCCAACCCTGGCATGTCAATGTTACCGCCTCTCCACCCCCCTGGACCGCCGGCACCCCCAACCGTTCCATTGGCAGACTTGCCCGAAACATCAATGGTGCCCGCCACCACACAATCGCCCTGAATCAACCAGACGACCGGTATGGGGGTAATGGCATTTGCGGCGCTTGGCGTGAAACTCACCGTGACGCCGGCGGGAATGTTCACCGACGCGTACTGGTAAATCCCGTCGGGGTGGTCGGTCATGTCTATGTTGATGTCGGCGGTTGGGTTGAATGCCCCGTCATGCCCGTCGCTGCCGCTGTTGAACTGGGCATGGGCGCCCGTCGCCAGGGCGAGCAGCAGCATCACGGACATTGCGGTGACCCGAATCAGATCAGACTTGCATTTCATCGTCACATTCCTTTCCTTAACTTTGCAACAGGTTCACTGAACCGTTGATTTGCCACAGGTTTAGCTTTGCCGTTTTGTGGTTTTATGTTCTTGTAGGGTGTGTGAAGTTTTGCGGAGCAAAACGGAACGCACCATCTTCGGGTATGCGAGACAAGATGGAACGCGTCCTGTCCCAGGCTGTGCTGGGACCGTGATGGTGCGCTCCGCTTCGCTGCGCGCACCCTACGGAAGACGTTGAACATGGATATACAGGATATACAGGATGAAGAGCACAGAGGCTTTGCCGTCTTATCCTGTTCATCCTGTCTATCCATGTAAG
>CAIXUF010000857.1 GCA_903922535.1 Candidatus Hydrogenedentota bacterium | reverse complement strand
GGCGATATCTTCGCACAGGTCCGGGGATTTGGGAAGATGCTGTTCACCGGACGCTTACGAAGCTCCAATGGCAGATCGTGCAGCGCGCCCTCGACAACGGCCGTCTCCAGGGCTTCGACATTCTCGGAGCAGTGCTCATTGACGGCCAACTCGAACAGGCCACCTGGGTACGAGACTTCATCCGAACCCACTGAGGATGAATACAGGCGCAGGGATCAGCCATTCCGATGCTCGGACCGGCTATCGCTGCTTGGACGTTCCATACCACTGGCTGCCGCTGTGGTCGAGATGGAGCACGTTGATGGGCAGCCGGATCTCGCGGCCATAGTTGATCCCGGCATCGCGGCCAAACAGCCAGTCTGACGATTCGAAGTGGTCCAGTTCATGGTAAGGCACGCGTTTCAGGATGTCCCTGCGGATGCACTGGAAAAAGCCAATCGGAATGCCGTCGGCCTCGCGGTAACGAATCTCTCCGGGTGATTGAAGAAGTTCGTCATAGCATTCCCAAGGACGCAATTCGCCAAGCAGCACCTTGCTGGTGGTTTCGGGTGAAAGCATCTTGCGCCCGTCCGGCGCGATGAAGTGCGTGTCCGGCGGCAGTTCCTCCATCCGTGCGAAAACATCCGGCGGCGGCAGGATGTCGGCGTCCATCAGCAGAATCCACTCCCCGGACGCCGCCGTGACCGATTCATTGATCATGAAGCCCTTCGCGCGGACGTTTCCCTCTGAGAACGGCGATCGCACGATGCGCAACTGCGGAAAGGCGTCACGCATGCCGTCCAGAAGGTCGTCCGTCGCGTCAATCCCCGGCACGTACCCGACCACGACCTCAAACAGCCCGGGGGAGCCCCCCTGCTGGTGCGCGAGCATGAGCAGGGTGGCCTGAAGCCGCCGCGTGTAGCGCGTGCTGATGACGATGACCGAATACTTCACGCCCCCGTGCCTTGGCGCTTCCGACCGGGCACCCTCCCAAAGCAGCAGCGTCTGGGTCAGAATCATGCCGTCAATGTTGTGCAGGCTGATGCGCGGCTCCAGCATGCCGGACAGGCGCGGCGGCAGGGCGCGCTCCCCCTCGAATTCCGTCGGCCGCACCAGCCGGTCGTCACGCAACAGCACATAGCAGCCCTCCGCGTCGGCATGCAATGTCAGACGGTGCGAGAAGTCGATCATCGGGCACACGATCTTGGCGAAACGGCCAAAGGAAAAGCCTACCTGTTCGGCAATGCCGCCGCCGACAGTCAGGGAGAGCGTAAACGGCGGCTCCAGCCGCGCAAGCGGCGTGCTTTCCAGTTCGCCCGGCCCAAAGGAAAGCCAGCGCACCGCACCGGGCATGTGATGGGTGTAGCGCCCCGCGATGTCATAGGAGTCGGTCGAGATTTCGCGCGTCGGCGTTTCACGGGTGGTGATGTGGCGGGCCTTTTCCGCCAGCCTTGCATGCCGTTCATTCCAGCCAACCCGGGCTTGGTCGACCACGTCCAGCCGCATCGGCGTGTCCGCGCGAAAATGGTTGGTGTCCACCACCAGGTCCCCGGAAACGGCACGAATATCCAGTCTGGAAAAACTGCGCCGGAACGGCTCGGTGGCCTGGTCGCAAACAAGGCGGAAACGGCACTCGGAACACACCGGCCCCCACTTGCGCCGCCATGCAGCCCTGTACCGCTCCAGTTCGTCGTTCCAAGCCGAAACAGACTCCCCCAGCGGCCGGGGCCCCCGGCGCAGGAAACGCAGGTGCCGGGTAATCTTGTGCAGCATCCAGACGCGGATGTAGAACTTCGGGTAGTCCATCAGCCACGGCAGCAACGACGCGTCAATGGCGTTGTGCACCGAGGTGCGCCGCGCCAGGAGATTCTCCAGCACCTTGTCGATTCGGTTCGGCCCCAGGCGGTAAAGCCGTTCGGCCAGTTCGTACGCCGGTCTCTGGTAATCGCGGCAGTCTGTGAAAAACTGTGCGCCATTGACGGCAAATGAAAGGTTGCGATCTTCGACATGGCAGAAAGGCAATCCCAAGAGCGCTGCGGGAACACCCGTTTGCTGCAATGCGGCGGCAAGCCCGTTGAGTTTCTTGACGGCGCTCGGCGCATCCGGGGCAGGCCACGGGGGAGCGTCCTCAACAAACGGGTCATGGTAGGCAACATTGACCAGGCTGGCGCTCCTGAGCAGTCCGGCACAGCGCGGAGCGTCCAGGAATTCCCGGCCCACATGGACCTGGACGCGCACATCCAAGCCTGCGTCGGTCGCGGCGCGGAGCCATGCTTCGGTGCAATCCGTTTCCGGATGCGCGGGACAAAGAAACAGGTCCAGCAGTCCCGCCTCCGCCAGCGGTTTCAGATCGAAGGGCGGCGCGTCGGGTGCCACCCTTGCCGACAAACGCATCCTTTCATCGCGGGCGAAGACAAGCAACTCGGCCATGAGTGCGCCATCGCCCGATCCAATAATGACGTCGGCCTTGTCCGCCTTGTACACCGTCCCCGCCACCCGAAGCCATTTCTTGAGTGTGGTCAGGCTTACGGTCTGGCCGCGCCGATTCCGGGCGAACAGCAGCGTCCGGACAGGCGCCAAACCCTCGGAAAGCGCGACAAACGGACCGGTCTCATTCAAAGCGCCCATTCGCGGTCCTCGGCGAGCACGAACTTTTCCTGCTCGCGGACAAAGGTGAGCGGGTCATCGGTGTGGGGCACATCGGTGACGGACACCGCCTCACCGGTGCCGAAGAATTCGGCATAGTCCCCGTGGAACCCGTCGCAAATGTTGCGCAGATTGCAGCGGGTGCAGGCCTCCCCGTACTTGTAGCCGCAATCCGTCGCGGCCCTTACCAGTGCCTCCCGTCGGTACATGGCGTCCTTGCCCAGCACAAGCTGCTGCATCGTGGCCAGCACATGCTGCGCCTTGAACTTGGCGCCCTGAATGAGGGGTTTGCGCTCATAATGATCGCGCATCGCGCCGGCCGGGGCCTTGTAGATGCGTCGGCAGCCGGGGCCCAGCATCATCGGCGGCAGGGGATTTCCCTCGTGCATCATCTGGGTCGACATCATGGTCCACAGCCAGCTCTGGTAGTCCCACTCATGCACGTCATACGAAAGCATCTGGAAGTTGTAGAAGTTCTTGCGGTGACGCTTTTCGGCCATGCACAGCGGCAGATAGCGCACGTTCACCTCGATGCCGGCTTCCTCAAGCGTGTCGATGGCACGGGTAAGCTGCGTTTTGATTTCCGAATAACGCGCCACTGTGTCCGCGCGGCGGTGTCCGGCATTCTGATCGCTGAACGGGTTGAACGCGATGAAGTTGACAGCCATTGCGCCGTGCTTGACCGCCTTTTCAGCCACCTGCGGAATGACCGGAACCACCGGTTTGGACATCGTGCAGTTGAAGCGGAAAGGAATATTGAGGTCCTGCATGCGCCCGATGGAGGCGATGATCTTCTCGTAGGCGCCCTGCACGCCGACGACCTCGTCGTGGATGTCGCCGATGCCGTGGAGGCTCACGAGGAAATCGCGCAGCCCCGCGTCCCGGTACTGCTCCAGCACGCCGGGACGGTTCAACACCAGCCCGTTGGTGATCAGCGTGGGGATCAGCCCAATGTCGCGGCAGTGGCGGATGAGCGCAAAGATGTCCTTGTATATCGTGGGCTCGCCGCCCTGGATGTCAATGGTCCGGTTCCCATAAAAGCGCCGCAGCGTGGTGGTGATGCATTTGGCCTTCTCCAGAGACATGAACGCATGCTGGGGATGGCCGTGATCGACGATCCGGTCGATGAAGTAGCAGAAATAGCAGCGCTGGTTGCAGGTCTGGCCAAGCCACATCACGCCGCGCCGGGTCAGCACCCTCCTGCGGGTCTTGACCACCTCCAGATCGGCCATTTGCTGCATCGTTTGGTTCCTTGTACTGCCGGGGCGTTTCATTGGACCCGTCAGGTCGGCTCTCCCGCCGGTCCGGTTGAGATAACGCCTGAAAAATAGAGATGCCGCCCCGGCTCGAAACGGATGCGCCCGTCCTCGGACGGGCGCAGCGCCTGCAAAACGCGGGCATTCTCCTGGCATGTCGTGTTAATTGCCGTCATGCGCACTGTCGGCGCATCCGGCAGCACACTGATTGTAACGGACGGGAGCGCGGTGCTCCAAGCCGTGGCGTGATTGCCCGCCGCATAACTGCGGTTGCAGTGCACCCAGCGCTTGGCGGCCGGATCAAAAGGCGGGAAAGAGCCGCGCTCCTGATCGGTGCGCCATCCCTCATAGTCATGCCACAGCACGATCGAGGTGTGGTGCTCCTGAACCACGAGCGCTTCGTGATTCTCGATCCATATGCACAGGGCTATTCCCCCGTCCACAGCGGTTATTTCCCAGCGCTGCCGGAAAGGGAAGCGCCGCGAGTCGCCGTTGAAGGCAATGCCGCCCTCAATACCCTGCACACCGCCCCATTGCAGGCTGTTGCTGTCGTTCCACAGGAACTCAATGAGCATTGAGGCATACACGTTCAGGTAACTCGTCAACTCAACGCCGTCATGAAACAGGCGCAGGCAGCCGTGCTCAAAACGGGCCGACAGCGGCCCCGCCTCAACGGTTTGCCCTGCGCGCAGCCTCGCCCGCACAGTCTGCTCCGCCCGCACCTCCGCCTCGACATTGCCCGGTTCCACATTGGGATCCATTTCCAGCCGCAGCAGCGGGTGCCGTCCGGCGGAAAACGTGCAGGCATGCTCCGGGAAAACCGCCGCGCACTGGAGCTGCCGGGAGTAGCTGAGATATTCCGTGTTGTACCAGAGCAGCCCGAAATTCGGCCTGTGCGCCTCCAGGTGGAAGACGACCGGATTCATCGGAACCCCCTCTTCGGGAAGCGCCGCCGCCCGGCAGGATTTCATCTCCGGCGAGGCCACCAGTGCGGAATGCGCGTCGGACGGCAGAATCTCCGGGAAGGCGCCGCCGAAATCCCCATACAGCCACCGGTTGTAGGCCACGGGAAGGTTGACAAGGGCGGAGATGTACTGCATCTGCACCTCCCGCTCGCACTCCACGGATGCCTCCCAGACAAGGCGGCCGCGCTCGTCGAAATCCATGTCCCAGACCAGGCTCACCGGGAGCCGCGTCATGCGGCCGCAGGCGGTGCATCCCGCGGGGCGTTTTTCGGTGACGGTCCAGTCGGCCATGGTCGAGTTGTGATACTGGCCGAGCGAGGTCATTTCCATGGTGATGCCGCCCGAGGCGGTGGTCTCATTGCCCTGGTGGTAAAGCGACACCCGGCCCTCGCAGTGGATGGCCTCCTCGTCGCCCCGGGAGAACACGTGAATGCCCTTCTCCGCGCCCACCTGGCGCAGGTAAAAGCTGATGGTCTTTTGCGCCGTCCCGCGCTGGACCATGCCGCCCTCGCTGAGCAGAATCACCCGTTCGCACAGCGTGTTCACGACGCCCAAATCGTGCGACACGAACACGATGGTCTTGCCCTGCTCGCGCAGTTCCTTTATCTTGATGCGGCAGCGGCGCTGGAATTCCTCGTCGCCCACCGACAGCACCTCGTCGACGAGAAAGATGTCCGGGTTGGAATGGACCGCGACCGCGAAGCCAATCCGCACGTACATGCCGCTGCTGTAGGTTTCAACCGGCTGGTCGATAAAATCCCCGATGCCGGAAAAGCGGACAATGTCGTCAAACACCGCATCGGTCTGGGCGTGGCGCATGCCCAGCAGCCCGGCATTCAGATAGACGTTCTCGCGCCCCGTGAGCACCGGGTGAAATCCGGCACCCAGTTCCAGCAGTGACGCCACGCGCCCCTGCACGGCAATCCGCCCCTCGCTGGGGAGGGTAACCCCGGCAAGCAGGCTCAACAACGTGCTTTTGCCCGATCCGTTGCGGCCGATGATGCCGAGCGATTCCCCCGCGGCAACAGTGAAGGAGATGTCCCTGAGCGCGGTGAACATTTCCTGGCGGCGTCCCAGCACCCAGTCGCGCAGACCGCCCCGCCCGCGCAGGTCCCGGGCGCCGCGGCGCGCGGGAAAGCGCTTGCTCACATTTTCGACTTCGATTACGGTGCTCACAGGTGATCCGCCATGGTGGGCGCATTGCGGCGAAACAGGATCAGCCCGGCCATTAGGAGCAGCACTGCGCAGCAGACAGGCCACACCAGCAGGGCCGGATCGGGAAAGCACCGCTCAAAGAGAACCTGCCGGTAGCAGGTAAGCAGTTCGGCCATGGGATTGGCCATGTAGGCATGCACCATCCAGGCGGGCACGGTGCTCGCATGGCGCACCAGTTCCAGGGGATAGAACACCGGGGAAGCGTAGAAACCGAACATCAGCGCCACGGCTACCGTGTTGCCCACGTCGCGGAACAGCACATGGCCACAGGAAAGCAGCAACGCCAGGCCCAGCGTCAGCACAAACTGAACGGCGAAAAGGACCGGTATCCAAAGCGTCGCCGGCCCGACCGATCCGCCCGTGGCCAGATGGAGCGCGATGAGCAGGAGAAATCCGATGCCCAGATTCACCAGGGGCACGCAGCAGGCCGCTATGGGAATGACTTCCCGCGTGAAATGAACCTTCTTGACAAGGTTGCGCCCGTCCACCAGCGACATGGTTGCCGAGCTGAGCGCCGCGGTGAAATACTGCCAGAAAATGAGGCCGCACAGCAGCATGACCGGAAAAGGTCTTCCGTTGCCGTTCCCGGCCATGGAGGCCCTGTCGACAAACACGAAAGAAAAAACGAACGCCAGTATAAGCATGAACATGAGCGGCTCAATTACCGCCCACAGAAATCCCATCACGGCATAGCGGTAGCGCGCGCGAAGATCCTTCCAGACGAGGTCGAAAAGCAGCTCGCGCGCCCGAACCAGGTCCGGGAAAACACGCCATACCTGGCGCTGTTTGTCGCTCGCATAGGTCATTTCCATCCCTTGTTTTGTCCGACCCCGGCGAAGGGCCGAAACGGCGGGTTTCAACCGCCATGGCGCGTATTATATAATCTCGGGGACTGGTATGCACTCTTCGCGGGGAATTCCCCGAACTCATCCATGGAAAGGCAGGCGCGTGAACCTTTTTGCAACCATTTCCGAGTCCATTCTCAAGGCCTATCCCGGGTTGGAGGCGGCCGACCTAATCTTTGGCGCGCCGCCCAATCTCGAAATGGGCGATGTGGCCATTCCCATGTTCCTGCCCGCGCGAAAGTTGCGCACGGCGCCGCCCAAACTCGCCGCCGAGGCGGCGGAGCGAATCGCTTTCGGACCGGAAGTGCGCAAGTGCACCACGGCCGGCCCCTACCTCAACCTGTCCCTGGACCGTTCCGCCACCGGTGCCCGCATCGTCAATGCCGTGCTTGAACAGGGTGACCACTTCGGCTCCAACGGCTCCGGCACCGGCCGCCGCATGCTTATAGAGCACACCAGCATCAACCCCAACGCCAGCCCGCACGTGGGCCGCGGCCGCTGCGCCATGATCGGCGACAGCATGACCCGCCTGTTCCGTTTTGAGGGTTTTGACGTGGAGGTTCATTATTACGTCAACGACATGGGCCGCCAAATCGGCCTGCTCGTGCTGATCGCCGATGAGATTGCCAACCTGGATTTCAACGGCATCCTCGACGCCTACGTCCGCGCCAACGCGCAGGCCGAGTCGGACCCGGACTTTGCGGCGCGCGGCTATGAACTGCTGGTCAAGATGGAGGAGGGTGACCCCGACGCGCAGCGGCGTTTCGAGGCGGTGACCGCGCTCTGTCTCAAGGGACAGTTGGAGGTGCTCTCGCGCGTGGGCGCCACCTACGACCATTTCGACCGTGAATCAAAGTACGTCAACGACCCGCGCATGGAACAGGTGCAGCAGAAACTGCGCGAGCGCGGCGTCCTGTTCACCGATGAGAAGAACCGTCTGGTGGCGGACCTCGCCCCGCTGGGCTATGCCCAGGAGGAGGGCCGGTTCTTCGTGCTCATGCGGGCCAACGGCAGTTCCATGTACGGCTACCGCGACATTGCCTACTCGCTTGACAAAATCGAGCGCGGCACCGATGTCAATCTGATGATTCTGGGCGAGGACCACAAGCTCTACGCGCAGCAGGTGGGGCTGATCCTCCAAGCCGCGGGCTATCCCGCCCCCGAGGTCATCTACTACTCCTACATCCTGCTCAAGGACGGCAAAATGTCCACACGCCAGGGCAAAGTGGTGCTGCTGGCCGATTTCCTGGACCAGGCCGCGGCCCTCGCCGTCGAGCGCGTGGCGGAACAGTGCCCCGAATTGTCCCCGGCAGAACAGCAGGCCATCGCCGAAACCGTGGCCGTGTCGGCCATCCGCTTCGCCGTGCTCCGCGTCAAGCCGGGGAAAAACGTCACCTTCGACATGGAGTCTGCCCTGTCCTTCACCGGCGACACCGGACCCTATGTGCAGTACTGCTGCGCGCGGATCAACTCCATCCTGCGCAAGAACGCGGGGGCGCTGCCTGAGGCACCCGGCACTGCATTCACCTCGGGTCATGACGCGGAATGGGCGCTCCTCATGAAGATCGCCTCTTTCCCGGCCGTGGTCGCCGAATCCGTGCAGCAGCGCACCTGCGCACCCATCGCCAATTTCTCGCTGGACCTCGCCCACCTGTTCACCGGGTTCTACCACGACTGTCCGGTACTGAAGGCAGAAAACGCAGCGCAGACCGAATCGCGCCTGCTCATCTGCCGCGCCGCGCTCCAGACCCTGAAGAACGCCCTGGACTTGCTTGGCATCACCGCACCAGAACGCATGTAGTCTTGTAGTCCTGTACAAGTTCTCTAGGGTCCGGCAAAGCGAAGCGGAGCCCAGCGTCTTACCGCGAACGCCTGCCACTCCCGCAAAGGGAGTCCGGCGCTCTCGGCACCGCGACAAACACAGGGGGACTGTGCTACATTTCCATCGGCGGTTCCCAAGAAACACGCTTCGAAGGAGAGAAAACAGGATGCATAACATGAAACCGATCGGCTGTTTGGGCCTTGCCGCAATGGCGGCATTGCTTGCGCTGGCTTCGAACACCCCGGCCGCCGCGGAATCCTGCTGTTCCGGCAGTTCCTGCTGCGCCAAAGGCGGACTGGTCTATGATTTCGAAACCGGCGATTTGCAGGGCTGGGCCGTGGCCGACGGCAAATTCGGCCAGCTCGTCAGCGACCGTGAAAAATCGCGCAACGCGCCGGACACACCCTACCCCAAGCAGGGCAAGTATTACCTGAGCACGACAGAACTGCCCGACGGCGGGTATGACGACGACATGACGGGCATCGTCGTATCGCCCATGTTCCGCCTGTGCGGCCCAAAACTCACACTCATGGTGGGCGGCGGTTCCGGCCCGGACACCTACGTCGCGCTTTGCGCGCCCGACGGACGGGAACTGCGCACGGCATCCGGCGCAAATGCGGAGGCCATGACGCACGTGGAATGGGACGTGACCGAGTACGCCGGCGAGACGGCCTATCTCGTGCTGATCGACAACGCCAAAGGGTCCTGGGGAAACATCTCCCTTGACGACGTTCATATTCCGGGGGAATTGGTGCCCGCCGAAATACCCAAGGAAAGCCTCGAAACCCGTGCGGCCGTGCGCGAAGCACGGCTGGCAGAAGAAAAAAAGGTGCACCAGGCCTATGAAGAAAAGCGGCGGGAAGAACTGCTATCCGAGGACCTCCTGTTCGATACGGGCGAATCCCGCGTCTATTCCGGCGACAACCTGGGCGCCATCAGCCTGCCCGTGGGCGGAATTGCCGCCGGCTGCATCCAGATGGACGGCAAGGCCCGCATGGCCATCTGGCAGATCTTCGACAACCATCAGGTTGTCACCGTGCCCAACACCTTCTTTGCGCTGCGCGTGAAACAGAGCGGAGACCCGGTGGTGCGGGCGTTGCAGACAGAGGCTGCCGGTCCCTTTGCGCCCATGTCGTCGCTGAGCTTCCGCGGCGAGTATCCCTTCGGATGGTATGACTTTGACGATGCGGCCGTTCCCGTAAAGGTGGGCATGGAAGTGTTTTCCCCGCTGGTGCCGATGGACCTGCGCGATTCGGCCATCCCCGGCGCCGTGTTCAACATCACCGTCCGCAACACGAGCGACACCCCGGCCGACGTGTCGCTGCTGGCCAACGCCCACAATGCCG
The DNA here is from genome assembly GCA_903922535.1 of Candidatus Hydrogenedentota bacterium. The sequence goes on along the minus strand of CAIXUF010000857.1, from coordinate 2,016 downwards.
TCGGCATCTCCGGCTGCACCGGCAAGGAACCGGGCATCGAAGAGCAGTACGACGGCAACGCAAACACGGTCTTCCAGGAGAACGGTGCCTCCATCCTCGAGATGACCTCCGCGCTGCCCGCCGATGCGCCCGGCCACGGCTCCATGGCACTCGCGGGCATTGGTACGGCGATGGGGGGGACGGCGGCGTGGGATTCCCCGGATGCTTTGCTGGCCGCGTTCACCGGAACAGGCGAACTGTCCGGTCCTGTGGCGGCGAAGGCGCCGGAAAAGGGCAAGACCATCGACGGCGCACTGGCCGCGCCGTTCACACTGAAGCCGGGCGAGTCGAAAACCATCACCTTCGTGCTGGCCTGGCACTTTCCGAACGCAGTCAACGGCACCCCCGAGTGGGGTGGCGCGGGCAACCATTACGCCACCCTCTGGCCCTCGGCGACGGACGTTGCCCGTGAACTCTGCGCGCGCATGCCCGAACTCACCGAAAAGACCCGGCGCTACCACGACGCCCTCTACGACTCCAACCTGCCGCACTGGCTCATCGACCGGGTATCGTCACAAGTGGCCGTGCTGCGCGCGCGCACCTGTTTCTGGACCCGCGACGGCTATTTCGGCGGCTATGAGGGATGCGCGGGCAAGAAGGGCTGCTGCGAGGGCAACTGCACCCATGTCTGGCACTATGCCCAGGCCCACGCCCGCCTCTTCCCCGAACTGGCCCGCCTGATGCGCGACCAGGATTTCCAGCACCAGTATCCCGACGGCGGCGTGCCCCACCGACAAATCCCCAAGACCGATCCCGCAACGGACGGACAGTTCGGCACCATCCTGGGTGCCTGGCGCGAATATGAGACCAGCGCCGACCGCGCCTGGATCGACGCGCAATGGCCCGCCGTGAAAAAGGCGATGGAATACGCCATCCGGTCCTGGGACGCCGACGGGGACGGCGCGCTGGCCGGGCGGCAGTGGAACACACTCGACGACGCACTGGGCGGCAGCACCACCTGGATGGGCTCACTCTATCTGGCCTCGCTCAATGCCTGCGAGGAACTCGCGCGGCTGGAGGGCGAAAACGACCTCGCCGAACGTTATCTAAAAATCCGCCTGTCCGGTGCCAAGATTCAGGACCAGACGCTGTTCAACGGCGAGTACTACATCCAGAAACCAGATGCCGAGCCACGCAAGGACTACAACGACGGCTGCGCCATCGATCAGTTGATTGGCCAGTGGTGGGCCTGCCAGACCGGTCTGGACCGGTACTATCCCCAAGACCACGAGCGCTCCGCCATGAACGCGCTCTTCCACAGCAACTTCCGCGCGTCCTTCTACGGCGTCCCGCAATTGCCGCGCAAGTTCGCCGACGACCCCGACGCGGGATTGCAGATGATCTGCTGGCCCAAGGGCGGCAAGCCCGCCGACGACCACCGCATCTACTACGCCGACGAGGTGATGACCGGCTTCGAGTACTCCGCCGCAGCCATGATGATCCACGCCGGGCTCCTGCGCGAAGGCTTCGCTGTCGCGCGGGCCGTCTACGAGCGCTATGACGGCCGACTGCGCACGGGGCTCACCGAGGCAGACACCGCCTCCTGGGGCTACAGCGGCAACCCCTTCGGCGACGACGAGTGCGGCAAGTTCTACGCCCGCGCCATGAGTTCCTGGTCGCTCCTGACCGCCTGCCAGGGCTTCAAGTACAACGGCCCGGAGGGCCGCATCGGCTTCAAGCCCGTCTGGAAGCCCGAAGACCACCGCAGCTTCTTCACCACCGCCGAAGGCTGGGGCGTGTTCTCGCAGAAGCGCGATGGAGAGAGTCTCATTGCGACTATCGAATTGCGTTATGGAAAACTCATGATAAAGGCCATTGACCTTGATACGGGAGGCAATTGGAAGTGCGTCGCCCTTGTCCGGGTCGGTGATCAGCTCGTTTCTCTCGGTACGATCCAGAACGGCTCAAACATCACTGTCTTGCCGGCAGGTGGCGTGCAACTTGCCGAGGGAGAGAAGGTCGAAATCACACTGAGCG
>CAIXUF010000856.1 GCA_903922535.1 Candidatus Hydrogenedentota bacterium | reverse complement strand
CGGCGCGCCTCTGGCAGCAGCACAATCTCAACGGTGTGATGCGCCAGTATGCCTCCGCGCCGCGCACTGCCGTGCCCACCAACGCGGAGCCCATGCAGGATCTGACCCTGTTTCGGGCGGAAGACAACGCATCAGACGCGGGCAAATTTACCCGGATGGGAAGAATCCCCCTCATGGGTCTGCTGCTGAGGGGCGTCCCGCCCAAGTATTGGGACACCACGTGCAGCCTCTATGCCGTGCGTTTGCGCGCCCGGCAAACCGGGCATCTCTTCCTGGCCAAGTATTGGGGGGCCGAGGCGGAGGGAACACCCAACGACTTCACCCAGGTGATGCGCGTCGCGGGAACGGACAAGGACGGCGGGGAAACGTGGTTCTTCTTCCCCGTTTACGAATTTGCAGACCGCACGGAGTTTGAGGGGGTCGCGTTTCTCCAGGAAAACGCGGACGATTTCCTTGGACTCTACCGCGTGGCGGACGGGGCCCAGCCGGCACTGTTGCCCTGCCTGACGCTGAACGAGCCGGGCGGACAGGAACGCCTTACCGCGGGCATAAACGTGCCTTACCAGTTCGTGCAGCGCTTCACGCCTGAAAACGAATACGGGCAGATAGTTCAGGCAGGCGAGGATGCCGTGGTCTTGGGCTGCATGGACGCGGCCCGTTTCTATACCCGCGTGGCAAACGCAGTCAAACCGGCCAGTGAGCCGCCCATACGGCTGGCAGCCCTTTACGAAAAGGTCGGCCAAACGCAAAACGCGCTGCGGCTGCTCAAATCGGAACTCGTATCCTCCAAGGGGGATGTCGTGAGCTGCATCCGGATGGAGGCATTTCTAAAGAGGGAAGCCTCCGAGCTGTCCGCCCCTTCCGTGTGGGAAGAACTCGTCCAGCAGACACCAACACACCCGGTGTGGCAGGCATACGAACGGTCGATCGACGAAAAGGATGTCGAGAAGCGCGCATCTGTGCTGCGCCAACTGCTCCGGGTCGCGCCGGACGACCTCTATTCCGCCTTCAAGCTTCAATGCCTTCTTACGGACAAGGCCGGACAGTTGGAAACCGCGGGAGACCTGCCGGGCGCGGTAAGCGCCTATCGGGAGGCCATCCCCCTTAATCCACAAAACAATCAGCCGGTTGTGCATTTGGATACGGCCCTGGCCAAGAGCAGCCCGGCGGGGCGTCGGGACATTTGGGAAGGCGTTTGGAAGGAGAATCCCGCCAATCCACTGGTGGCGGCGCTTTGCGGGGCAGCCCGTGCGGCCACGGGCGACGTTGCCGGGGCAAAGGAGGCCTTCGCCACATCCCGGACGCTCGCCCCGGAGGATTGGTATTGCTGCGTGCTCGCCGCCGACGCGCTGGCAGCCGCCGGTGCCTGGAATGACGCCGCGTCCGCCTACGAACGCGCACTGGCGCTGAACCCGAAACTGGACTACCTGCAAAGCCGTTTGGAAAATGCGAAGAGGCGCGGCGCGGACAGTTCCGCACCGTCGGAAACACCGGTTCCGCCACCGCCCGTGGCCCCCTGAGATCGCGGCCCTGAATCACTGGAGACGCTTTGATTGATGGCAGAACAGCCGAAAGAGCGCGGGACGACGGCATGCGGCGGACGATTGAAACGCATCGCGGCAAACGCCGCCCTGGCAATCGCCTCCGTTGGGCTCGTCTTCGCGCTGAGTCTCGGGGCGGACCGCATTGTTGGCGCAAAACTGCTCAGGCAGCCGGTTCCCGGCGCGATGGAACTGGTGTTCCCCCCCAATTCGAAAATGGAATTCGAAACGCCCCAGTTCCACTACACCTCGACCATAAACTCACTGGGATACCGCGACCGCGAGCCATCTTCACTGCGGAAGGATTCTTTCAAGATTGCCGTCTTGGGTGATTCGTTCACCTACGGCTGGGGAGTCGAACTGGAACAGTGCTGGCTGAAGGTTCTTGAAAAGAACCTTCAGCAGGCCGGTTTCAATGTGGAAATGATCAATCTCGGCAAGCCCGGCGGAGACCCGGCAAGCTACGCCGAAACCGCCGAGAAGGCCATCCCCATCCTGATGCCCGACATGGTGCTCGTGTGCATGCTTCAGGCCGACGATCTTGCCGCTGTCGGCGGCGGTGACCCGTCAGCCAAACCCAAACCCAAAGCCGCGCCGGCGCTCGTGCGCCTTGCCGAACTCTGCTGGCCCCGGCTGGTCGAAGTGTTCCGGCACCGGCAGGGCAAACTTGGCCCCGTGACAGACAATCAGGGCATCCACGGCCCCCTGCTGCTGACGGCGGAACAGAACCGCAAAGGCCAGGAGGGGGTTGCCAAAAACGAGTACGACAAGCTGCCCCCCGACGCCCGGACACGCTTCAACGCGCTCGAAGAGAAGGTGCGAACCCAGTTTCTGGAAGGCACGCTGAACCCCAGCCTCGTGGCATCCGCAGTCAGGGCACCCAATTTCCTTTTGGACTTTTCCAGGGACGGCGATCCCTACGCGTTTGTGAAGTGCGTCGAACACGCGGCGAGTTTGATAGAGCGCGTCAAGAAAGTGGCGACCCTGCACGGCGCGCGGGTAATCGGCGTCTCGATTCCCTTTGGCGCCTATGCGAACCGGGCAGCGCTCGACACCTATCGCCGGGTGGGCTACAACACGGCCCCGGAACTGGTGGATTCGGACGTGCCGGACAAGGCCGTCGCGGCGGTTTGCAAGACGGCGGACATCCCCTGTTGTTCTGTCACCGACGAGTTCCGCAAGCACAAGGATGATCCAACCCTGTTCTTCGAACTGGACGGCCATCTCACGGTGGCCGGCCATGCACTCTTCGGCAAGCTGATCACAACCGTTCTGGAAACGGAACTGGGCAACGATGCAAGATCCGGGAAATAGTACGCTTCGGTTTGAATCTTGACTGCCCGCCTTTTTATTAGTGCCTTCCTTTTTCGGTCGCTGTTGGATGACCCGCTTGCCGCTCGCCGACAACCGGGATTGCGGGCACGTTTGCACCGTGCCGCGCCATGCTCCATAATCATCTTGGGCCGGTTTTGCAGCCGTCCCGATGGATAACTATTAAACATGACTGGACAAACCCATCCCGATACGCCCGACCGTCTTGACGCCGTGGGCGGGACCTACACGCGCGGTTCGCGGCAGGACCGCGCCATCCGTGAACTCATCGCGCGGACCTTTGCCCCGTACCTGTCCCCCTCGGACCGGGCGCTGCAACTGGGCTTCTCCGAGGGCATTGACACGGAACTGCTCCTGCCATGGGTGGGTTCGCTGGATGTGGTCGAGGGCAGCCGCACCTTTTACGACGACCTGGTGGCCCGCGCCCTGCCCGGGGTGCGTCCGATTTTGTCGATGTTTGAGGACTTTACACTGCTGGAAGGCACGCCGCCCTATGACGCCGTCTTCGCCGTCTATGTGCTGGAGCATGTGGCCGAGCCCGTGGCGGTGCTGGCCATGGCGCGGCGAGTCTTGCGGCCCGGCGGACGGCTCTTCGTTGTGGTGCCCAATGCCCGCGCGCTGTCCCGGCAGTTGGCCGTACACATGGGCATCTTGTCCCATGTCCATGAACTGACGGCGCATGATCTCGATCACGGCCATCGGCGCGTCTATGACCGCCCCTCTTTCAACCGTGACGTCGAAAACGCCGGTTTTTCCATTGTCGCCCAAGGAGGCGTGATGCTCAAGATTCTTGCCGATTTCCAGCTGGACACACTGATGGAACAGGGAATCCTGGGCGCGGCACAGATCGACGGCCTGTACCGGCTCGGCCTGGAATACCCGGATCTGTGCGGGTCGCTCTTCTCCGTCTGCGAGACCGACAGGGACGGGGGGGACAACCCATGAGCGCCGCGCCCGAATTCTCCATGCTGGTGACCTGTCATTTCGAGGAGCGCAGCATTGAGGAATTCCACGCGCGCCTGTCCGCCGCCCTGGAGTCCCTTGGCCGCCCCTATGAGATCATCATGGTCAATGACGGATCCACCGACGGCACCTGGGAGAGGATCAAGGGCATTTTCGCAAAAGATCCGCAGGTGCGCGCGGCGATGGACTTCTTTCACAACGCCGGGCAGCAGGCGGCAGCCACGGCCTGCATGTGCGAGGCCCGTGGCCGCGCGTTCATCCTCATGGACAGCGACCTCCAGCTTATGCCCGAGGAACTGCCCCTGTTGGTTGCCGAATACGACAAGGGCTTCGACCTCGTGAGCGGCTACCGCAGGAACCGTCGCGACTCCTTCTGGCGGATCATCCCCTCCAAACTCGCCAACGTCATCATGCGCCGGGCGTCCCAGAGCACGATGCGCGACTTCGGCTGCACCTTCAAGATCTACAATGCCGATCTGATACGCGCCTTCAACCTCAGCCCCATGCGCATTTTCTCCAACGTGGACGTCATTGCGCGCCTGCAGCGGTGGACCGAGGTGCCGGTCACCCATCAGCCGCGGCGTTACGGCAAGTCCGGGTTCACTTTCCGCAAGCTTTGGCAGTACAACATGGACAACCTCGTTTCCATGTCGCAGCGGCCTTTCCAGATCATCGCGGGGCTGTGCCTCGCCGCGAGCGCGCTGTTCCTGCTCCGCATTGCGTCGGGCTTCTTCGTCAACTTCAATCTGCTCAGCACCGTGACCAACGGGCTGCTGCTCAACGTGGGCGTGTTCGCGCTGCTTGTGCTGCTCGCCGTGCTTGCCCTGGTCGGCGAATTCGCCATCCGCTGCTTTGTGATTCTCCAGGGCCACCCCGCGTACATCGTCCGCGAAACCCTGCGCCGCGGGGATTCGGACGCGGACGTTGCCGGATGACCGAGCGCCGCCCTTTGTCCACCGTCCTCCGCGCACGAATACGGGGGGTCCTGCTGACCGTCGCCGTGAGCCTGATCGGTGCGCTCCTTCTTCTCGCCGCGGCCGAGTGTGTCCTTCGCGCCGTCGGCTGTGGCCACTCCACCACATTTTTTCTGCACCGCGCCGCCGCCGGACGCGAATGGAACGTTACCAACCGCGCCTTCTACCAGCAGTTCTCCGCGCTGCCCATCGACCGCATCATGACATGGGACGATCTGGACTTTCAGGTGCCCGTGAAGAAAGACCCCGGGGCGTATCGCGTTTTTGTATTTGGCAGTTCCGCCATCTACAGCACGCGCACCTCCTCGCGCATTCTCGAAACCATGCTGCGGCAGGCCGCACCCGATGTGCGCTGGGAGTTTTACAACGCGGCGTGCCCGGGCATGAACTCCAACACCATGTGGGCCGCCGCGCGCGCCTGCGCGCGCCTGCAGCCCGATTTGTTCCTGGTGTACATGGGCAACAACGAAGCGGTGGGGCCCTACGGCCCCACCACGCCGCTCGGCCGGCATCCGCTGCTTTGGAGGATGCCCGTCATTCATGCGCTGATCGGCGCGAGTGACCTGAGACTGGTCCAGTGGATGGCCCCTTCGGGGCCCAAGCCCTGGCTGGTGCCGGACACCGCCGCCCTTGCCTCGATGGCGCCGGGGCTCACGCAAAACAGCGCGGCCATAGCCCATTACGAAACCAACCTGGAGGCCATGTGCCGCGCCGGCCTTTCCGCCAACGCGCGCATGGTGCTGTGCACGCTCACCGGCAACAAGCGACTGGGCGGCACCGTCAAACCCGAGCCGCCCCTGGACGAGTCGGTGCCCACCATCAACCGCGCGGTGCGGCGCGTGGCCGCGCGGCATGCCGCCGACGGGGTTGTCCTTTGCGATGTGGAGGCCGCACTCGCCGCGGCCAGCCCTGACGGGCTTCCCGGCTACGATTTCTTCTGCGACAACGTCCACTTCAATTTCGACGGAAACTACGTGGCCGCGCGGGCAATGTATGACGCCGTGCGGCCCCTTATTGAGAACGCAAGAATACCCGCTGCGCCGTCACTGCCCGAACTGCCCGCCGACAAGGCCGGGTGCGCCAAACACCTCGCATGGACCCCCGCCGCAGAGTTTGAACTGCTCGAAAACCAAATGCGCGCCCACTTCGACGAGTATTCCGCGCAGATCATCCGCGCACGCCACGGGGAGCTTGCGCCGCTGGTCGGCGCGGACTGGAAAAAGCGCCTCGCCGAAGACTGGCGCACCGCGGCGGACCTCACGCCGCAGGACCGCCTCCTCCGGCAGCGGCTCGCCAGGGCACTGCTCGACGCCGACCGGCCCGCAGAGGCGCTGGCCGAAGCGCAAAAGCTCTGCGCCGAACTTCCCGTGTCACGCGCCGGCATGCGCCTGCTGGCGGAGGCGATGCGCGCCTTGTCGGACGCTTCCGGGGCGGAGAAGGCCTACCGCGGACTGCTCGCCCTCTACCCTGATGATCCGGGCGGCATCCGTGAACTGGCCGCGCTTTGCGCCGACCAGAAGAACTGGGCTGACGCCGAGCCTCTCTACCGCAGCTATGTCACGGACTGTGACCCGATGGACGCGAATGCCCTCTGCGGACTGGCCCGTTCACTGGCCGCGCTGAACCGGCCCGCCGAGGCGGAGCGCGCCTGCCGCGCCGCCATGGAGCGCGTGCCCGGTTTCGCGCCGGCATACCGCGAACTGGACGCGCTCCTGGCCGCGCGCATCTCGCCGGAGCAGCGCGCCGCCCTGTGGCGTCAGGCGGCGGAGAAACAGCCCGCCCTCGCGCCCCCGCAATTTGAGCTTGGGGAGGCGCTTGCCGCCGCGGGCAACTGGAAGGACGCCGTGAAAGCTTACGGTGACGCGGAACAGCGCGATCCGCACGATCACATGATTCCGCTGCAACTGGGCCGCACCCTGGAAAAGACCGGCGACCACGCCGGCGCTGTCGCAGCACTGCGCAGGGCAATCGCCATAAGCCCGCAACTTGCCGGTTATGCCCGGGTCGAAGTGATGGAGATTCTGCTGGCCACGGGCGACACGCAGGCGGCGCGCGACGAGCTGCGCAGTTGTGCGGAAACCGGCGTGCCCGTGCCGCAGGCCGTGACCGCCAGGGTCAACGGCGCACCGGCACCCCCCGGTGCGGTAAACTGACGGGATGAATGACGGTGGCAACAGGTTGCGCGCTTTCCTGTCACGGCGCGCGGAATTATTGACGCTTCTCCTGGTTCTGCTCGGCGCTGCGGCCGCCGGCGGCACGTTTCTCTTTGCCGTGACCGGCCCCCTGGGCCCGGACCATTCCAACGAGTTGATCTGGTTCTCGCCCTCCGTCATGTTCGCTTCGGGAAAGGGCATGATCTGTCCGGCCGAGATGGACATACCAGGCCTGTCCGAATTTCTGCGAATGAAGACGCTCGCGTTCAATCCGGCGAACATCCCGGACAAGTTCAATGTGTGGGACCTCAGCCCCTTTTGCCAGTCCCATTATTATCTGATGACGGCGGTGGGCGTCGTGTGGCGCTGTTTCGGCATCTCCTGGGAAAGCGTCAAACTGGTTCCGCTTGCCCTGTTCCTGGTGGCCGCCGCATTCATGTACGGCCTGTTCCGGCTCGGCATGGGGCGTCTTATGTCGGCGCTGTTCTCCCTTGCGGTCATGTGCTCGCCGCCCATGCTCGCCATGACCGTGTCCATCCGCGACTTCTCCAAGGCGCCGTTCATTCTGGGCGCGCTTTATCTGGCAGCCCTGCTGGCGACAAAGCACCGGTCTTTCCGGGGTGTCCTTGGCATTTCGGTGCTGCTGGGCCTGTTGCTGGGGGGCGGCATGGGATTCCGGCAGGACGCCATGATTGCGCTGCCGCCCGCACTGGCCGCAGCGCTGTTCGCGCGCGGCGCCGTGCCGCTGCGTTGGTGGATGCGCGCCGCCGCCCCGGCCGTCATGCTCGCCGCCTTTCTTCTTGCGGGCGCGCCCATCCTGCGCGCCATCAGTCTGGACCAGGGTGCGGTCTCCAGCCATACGCTTTTCCAGGGACTGTCCCTGGAAACGGAGTCCAGCCTGGATTTCACCGGCGCGTCCTGGTATCTGCTGCCCGCGCCGGAAGACAACCTGGTCCACTCCACAATCAACACCTATGCCCGCCGCCATGAGGATGCCGCCCCCATGGAGAACTACCTGAGCCCCACCTACGGCAAGGCGGGCCGGCACATGTTCTTCGAGGTGGCCCGGGATTTCCCCGGCGACCTGATTGGCCGGGGCTATGCCGCCGTGCTGGCCGTTTTCAGGGTGCCCGAAGAGTTCCCCAGGCAAATGGCCTATGCGAAAGGCATGGACAATGACCGGGCGCGCGGTCTCGTGCGTTTTTACGCGCCCGTTGCGGGGCATCTTGGCCGGTGGGGTCTGCTCTATGCCATGCTGGCCCTTGCCGTCCTCGGCGCGTATGATCTGCGCGCCGCGCTCGTCGCCGCGTTCGCGCTCCTCTATTTTGGCGGCTACACAAGCCTCCTCTTCCAGTACCGCCATGCCTTTCACCTCGCGTTCATGTCCTGGTGGGCCGCAGCGTTCCTGTTGGCCGCGACGGGGCGCTGGCTGCGGCAGCTTTACCGGCGGCTGCGCGGGCGTGACAATGGAAAGACCTTTTCGGCGCGGGCCGCGGCGGCAAGGATCGCCCGGGCCGGCACGCTGGTGGCCGTGGCAGCGGCCGCGCTCGTGCTGCCCCTGATCGCGGCGCGGGCATGGCAGGATGCGCAGGTGGACCGCATGGTCCGTGCCTGCGCCGACGCACCGCTGGAACCCCTGGAAACGATTCGTGAAAGCGCCGACGGCCGCGTGATGATTCTGCCCGCACAGCGCCCGAAGGGCCTGGTGGATTCGGAATCCATGCCGCCCCTGGAGGCGTCATGGGAGTACCTGGCCGTTGAGGTCGATACCGGCGGAAAGCTGATCCCGATCACGGTTGAGTATGACAAACGCGTGTTTGGCAACAACTTCACCCACACCTTCAACGTGGAGCCGCCGTCGGACGGAACCGGCGGCACCGTGAAATTCTTTTTCCCTGTCTACGAGGTCTCGGCCATTCCGCCACCCGAGGGGAAGCTGACCATCTACAACGGGCCCGTGCCGTGGCAACGGGGACGCTTTCTGGGCATTTCCGTGGCCGCGCAGGATGCCGGATGCGTGAAGACGCTTTGCCGGGTGACCGACACAGCGCCGATGAGCCTGTTGCCTTACCTGTGGCTGCCCCCGGACACGGCCGCATTCCGCGGGCACGCCACCACCACGCTTGAAGGCCGTCTCGGCGCGTTCTGGGCAAATATCGCCGCCCGCGCGGACGATCCCGAAGCCGCGCTGGCCCGCTACCGGCAACTGCTGCGCTGGCATCCCGCCGAACAACAGCTCTATGACGGAATTGACGCACTGCTTCGGCGCCAGCCGGGCCGATGGGACCCGGCCGCGCTGTGGAGAAAGATTGCGGACGTCCATGCTGACCAGCCCTATGCCCGCGCAAAACTGGCCGTGGCGCTGGCCGACGCGGGCCGTTTCGCCGAGGCCAAAGCGGTGCTGCAGGCGGTCACCGACAGGATCGGCCCGCGTTCCTATCTTTGTGACGCCTATCTTTACACCATGCTGAAGAGCGGCGATTTCAAGGGTTCAAACAGGTATATGCACTGGTGCGGCGAGAACAACTGCCCCGTTTCCGGTGCCGCGGCGCGCGCGGCGGAAGCGGTGTTCCGCCGGACGGAGGGCGCCGGGCCGTGAGCAGCGATGCGGACAGCGCGCGCCTCTGGGCGTGGACCCTTGCCGCGATTGTGGCGGGCGGTGCGGCCCTGCGCCTGGCCGGGATCGGCGCGGAGTCGGTCGATCTGGAGGAGTACGCCTGCGTCGGCGCGCTGAACACCCGCGGTCTGCACCATTTCCTCATTGAGCAGCACGCCCTGTACCCCTACGGCGCGCCTCTGGTGCCGCTGCTCTATTGGCTCTGGTCGGGCCTGTTCGGCACCGGCATTGTCGCGGTGCGCACGCTCAGCGCACTGGCCGGAACGGCCATGCTCATCCCGCTGGCGCTGCTTGCCCGTGAAATCTGGCCCGG
>CAIXUF010000855.1 GCA_903922535.1 Candidatus Hydrogenedentota bacterium | reverse complement strand
GGTGAAGGAATCGCCGATGGCCACGGCGCGGCACTTGCACGTCTTCTTGAGCGGGGTTTCCCGGTCCCTAAAGCCCAGCGCGTTGATCTCTTCCGTGCACTTGAAGTCATACATGTCATAGTCGGTGCTGGTGCCGGGCTCAAAGATCAGTCCCATTTTTCCCGGCCAGAGCTGCGGTGTCAGCCATGCGCCGGCAAGCAGGTCGCACCCGCGAACCGCACAGAACACAAGCAGCACGGACGCCACGGCGATGCCCGGATTCACCAATCGTCGGACGATCCGCCTCATGCCGGTTCTTCTCCGCTTCCCCGTCCGCGCAGGCGGGCCCATCCGATCCGGAGCAGGCTGCCTCCAACGGAAACGGCATTGTGCGTGTTAAAGGCCGTGCTGACACCGTTGGGCCGTTCCGCGCCGGGAACCTCGACTTCCAGATAGGTTGCGCCCCGCGCGATCAGCCGGGTGATCAATTCCGCCTCATAGGCGAAGCCGCGCGTGCCGGGATGGTACTTGACCACATTTTCGCGGCGATGTATGACGGCGCCGTTGTAGTACCGCACCGACGTCCCGCTGAGCAGGTTTACCAGAATCGTGAAGGTCCGGGAAATGACCCTGCGCGTGAGGGGACGCGTGTCCAAACGGCCAAAATAGGGAATGATGATGTCCGCCGAACCCAGCCGCGAAAGAAGCGCCGTCACCACCTCGACCGGTTCGACATTGTCGCCGTTCACGAGCATGTAATGCCTGCCGCGGGCACTGCGGGCCGCCGACGCGTAGTTGCGGCCCAGACCCTGGTTGACCGCGTTGCGCGTCAGATGCAGGGGAATCTCCGGGTGTTCGCGCTGGAAGGTCTCCACAACCTCCGCGGTTCTGTCCGTTGAGGCATCGTCAACCACGACGATTTCATAGGAGATCCTGGCCTGATTGACGGCTTCGAGAATCACGTTCAGGGTTCCCAGAACGTTCAATTCTTCGTTCAGGCAGGGCACGAAGAAGGTGATGTCCGGCGTCCCGCTCATCCTGAGGCCTCCAGACCGTACAACCACTTGCCCGCCAAGGCAAACCGCGCCAGCATCCGGCCCCTGGGCGTGCATTGATACACGGAGGCTTCCCGCCGCAGGAGACCCTTGGCCTCAAGGACGTCGAGCCGCCGTTGAACCATGTCTTCGGCCGGATACACGCGGCCCAGTTCGACCGAACTCAGCGAGCCGGTCTCCGATTCCGCCAATTCCCCCAATACTCTCAGGGAAAGGGAGCGATCAATGCCGAAATAGAGGTGCATATACGCCACCACGCCGAAGGCAAAGGCCGGCAGTGACGTGCAGACATGCCCGTTAAAGACAATACCCAAAGCGCACGACACAAACACCGTCGCCGCCGCATACGAGATGCCCGCAACGAGCACGAGAAAGAGGACGCCTTTGTTCCGCGCCGGGAGGCACTGCCACACAAGCACCTGCGCGAGCACAAACAGCGGAAGACCGATCAGGGCCGCCGTCGACTTCCCAAGGGCCTCATACAGATGCACGGCAGTCATCCCCCCTGGGCGGGTTTGAGCACGCGCTTCAACCACAGGCCCGCCACGCCGATACGGCGGCCTTTCGGATGAACCGCGAGCGCGCCGTCCGGCCCCTGCGCGAGCATGCCCTGCCGTTCCAGCACCGCGATGCGCTTGTCCAGCAGCCAGCCGACACCGCGTCCGTCGCTGTATTCCCGCAGAATGCCCTCCAGGTCAAGCCCGCCGCACCGCTCAACATCCACCAGAACCCGCAGGGAAAAACCACGGCAGGCCTGGGAGAACACCTGCATGTAGGCGAGACACACAAACCCGGCCGTCGATTCGCCCGCAATGATTTGGGAGGCCGTCAAGGCCGAACCCCAGAAGACGCCGGCCCACACAAGCCACGCCCCGGCATACGCCGCAAAGGACATGAAAAGGTGGATATGGCCCGGCGTGCGCTCACTCCGAAGCCGAAACAGCGCCACATGGCAAAACACAAAGAAAGGCGTCAAGCCGACCGCCAAGGCTGTTGCCTGAAACTCGCTTGGGATGCTCATCCGGTTCCTTGCCTGCGAAATGGGCCCGTTATTGCTCCGGAACACTGCGGCTAACGCGGGTTACTGGCCCGGGCCGCCCCGCTTGCCCAAGTATAGGTTTCACGAATGCCGGTTTCAAGCGCCGTCAGTTCAAGCGCGGGCCACTGCCGCAACAATCGGGACGGTTTGAAGACGAGATCGATCTGTTCAGATTCTTCATGATAGTCGATGCGGAGCCTTTCACCGGTCAGTGCTTCGATCATGCGCAACATACTGTTAAGGCTGACGCCGCGGCCCGTCACGGCGTTGAAAACCCCCGGCGTCGGCGCTGCCATAAGCGCCTTGACGATGCGCGGCACGTCGCCAACGTACAGCAAGTCCCGGCATTGCCGTCCGTTGCCATGGACATGAATGGTCTTCCGTTGAACAGCCGCATCCACAAAGGACCGGACCGGGCCGTGGTGCGGATCGCCCGGACCGTACACGCCCGGCAGACGAAGCACCGTCAGGGGGATGCCCAGTTCGCCGCATGCGGCGGAAAGAACCTCTTCGGAAACGCACTTGGAAACCGCATAGTCCGTCTCCGGACGCGTCGGGCTGTCCTCATCGAGGGGCAGTTGCAGTCCCGTCCGCCCGTACACGTCAATGCTGCTCAGAAAGATCACGCAGGTCGGCTTCAGCGGCACAAGCAATACGGCCAGGTTTTTCGCCAGAGCGATATTCACCAAGCGGTTGTCGGCCGGCAAGCCCGCATGTTCCGGTGTCCGGGCCGCCGCAATCAACCAGACCCCTCCGCCCCGCAGCCGCCCCGCCAGCCGCCCCGCCTGTTCCATGTCGGCCAGGTCCGCGTCCTTTGACGCGACTTCCTGCACGATCACGCGGCCCTTCGTTCCCAATTCACAGGCAACCGCACCACCGATGAAGCCCCCGGCCCCGAACACGGTTAGTAACCCGCGCTGTTCCTCAGACAAATTCGCCATGTTCGCCGCCCGCATCCAGATAGTCCAGCACAAGGCAATTCTTTCCGTCCGCCACGCAATGATGATTGCAGTCCCGCGAGGGATGGATGGTGAAGAACTTCTCCCGGTGGCTCAACCAGAAATCCCGAAAGCGCATGTGTTCGAGACTGCCCAGAAGTCCCGTTTCCCGGTTGTAGGCCTTGTCCTGGCAGGCGTACACACCCAGATCCGCGCCGATCACCGTCAGGATCTGCACATAGGGACACCACCCGTACGCTTTGTCAAAAGCCGTTTCATGCGGGTGATAGACGCTGTGAATCTCAAACGCATCCGATGCCGTGTCCCTGCGCGCCGCCTCCACCTGCGCCACCACCTGTTCGTAGAACGGCTCATGATAGGCGTTGGCCTTCACCGCGTCGTCGCTGACCACACAGGGGGAGACTTTGACGCTGTCCGCCCCGGCGCTCCGGACCAGCCCGATGAGTTCATGCACGTGCGGGGCGTTTTCATGGTCGATAATCAGGCTCACGCCGAGATGACAGCCTCCGCCCAACCCGCGAAACCTGCGCATGTTCTCCAGGACCCGCCCGAATTCCGTTTCGGACACGCCCCGGTACCGCGCATAACTCGCGGCGTCCCAGCCGTCCAGGGAGATGCGCACCCAACTCGCCGACCGCGCGAAGATCGCCGCCGCATCACCCTCGAGACGGGCGCCGTTGGTCAGTGCGGCAAAGCGCACCGGCGATGCGGCAAGCCGCTCCGCGGCCTCCCCCAGATACGGGTAACAGAACGGGTCGCCCCCGCCGCTGAAGGTCACCGCGCGCACCCCCATGGTCACAACGTCGTCCATGATCTCCAGGATCCGGTCCCGGGGAATGGAGTCGCCGCGCTCCATGCCGCTGCCCAGTTGCAGCCCCGGATTGCGGTACGAGCAATACCGGCACCGGTGCCCGCACACATTGGTCGGCTTGATGCGGAGGTGCAGCGGGGGCAGTGTTGTCCCGCCCGCCTCCGGCAGCGAGGCCAGTTTTTCCGGATAGTGGAATATCTTCATTCGTGAGTAGCGCATGCCTGCCCTCAGTCGAAAAAGGCGAACTCGTAATCGCCCGTGTAGCCAACCCGATCAAACAGCCACACCCATTCCTCCGGGCGCAGAAAACTCTCGCAGGTCAGCGCCCAACACTGGAGGTTGAAAAGTTCCTCCACTGTGCGGTAGCTCTCCACGGCGATGAACTTGTTCTTCCCGACGCGCTCAATCTCGGCCAGCGCCCGTTCCAGTGCCGGAAGCCCGAGATTGTGCAGCGTCATGAGCGAGATGACCAGGTCAAAATGGTTGTCCTCGAAGGGATGAGGATCTTCCGCTTTGTGGACGAACAGCCTGTCGCGGATCTCTTCCTTGCCGTGCTCGACCGCGTAGCCCGACACGTCGAATCCGGTGACTGTCGCATCCGGAAGGATTTGGCCCAGTTCATACAGCAGATGCGCCTTGCCACAGCCGACATCAAGGATGCAGGCATCGCCGGGAAGATCATAGGCGTCGGCCAATGCGCGGGCAACCGGTGCCCAACGCCCGTCATACCGGTACCCGCCGTAGCCATAGCGCCGGTCGCCGTCCCAGAAATCCCGGCCGTACTCCCGCGCAATATGGCTGCAATGGACCTTGTCGTCCGTCATGCGGCCCAGGTAATCCCGGCGGGTGCGCGTGTGCAGCGGCGTGATGATTTCGAGCAGCCTACCCACGCGCGGACTCCCCGCGCAGCGAGCGCGCAGTCGAAACCACCTGTTCCGGCGTGAGTCCCGCGAGTTCCAGCAATTCCGCCTGCGAACCGTACTTGTCGGTGAACGCGTCGGGCAGCGCAAGGCGAATGACCCGCTTGGGCCGGTCCCACTGCGTTTCGGCAACGAGTTCCGCCACGGCACTGCCGAGCCCGCCGGTCCGGACGTGCTCCTCCAGGGTAATGATGAAAGGAACTTGGCCTGCGGCGGCAAGGATGGCTTCCGCGTCGATGGGCTTGACTGTGGGGCAATGCAGGATCGCGGCTTCGCAGCCGGCCTGCGACAGCCGGGCCGCGGCTTCCCGGGCAATCCCCAGCGTTACCCCGGTGCTGACCAGAAGCACGTCGGCTCCATTTCTGATCGGAACAGCCTTGCCGATTACGGCATCCTCGTCTTCGGGCGTGACGATGGCTTCGTTTCCCTTGCCGAGGCGGATGTATACCGGCCCTTGATGATCGACCGTGAGCGGCATGAAACGCCGCATCTCGTCCGCGTCCGCGGGCGCGAGTATCGTCATGTTGGGAACGGCGCGCATGAGGGCAAAGTCTTCTATGGCCAGATGCGTGGGGCCCAGCGGCGCGTACACGAGCCCGCCGCCGTTGCCGATCAGACGGACGTTAAGGTTGTGCAGGCACAGGTCCAGCGCGATCTGCTCGTAGGCGCGGCGCGTCAGAAACACGGCCAGCGTGTTGACGTAGACAATCCGTCCTTCGGCCGCCAGCCCCGCCGCCATGCCGATGATGTTGGCCTCACAAACGCCCTCCATGAAGAACCGGTCCGGCATTTCTTTACGGAAACGCTCCAGCGTTCCCTGGCTCAGGTCCGAGCCGATGAACACGATGCGCTCATCCTGTTTGGCGAAATCGTAGACCATTTCCAGGGCGGTCTTGCGCATCACGGACACTC
Source organism: Candidatus Hydrogenedentota bacterium (assembly GCA_903922535.1). Next base: position 4,629 of record CAIXUF010000855.1, on the reverse strand, counting down.
CAGCGCGCGGTAGAGCCCGGCGATTTCCTCGTCGGTCATCCGGTTCTTGTGATGCCAAAGCGCATTGTTTTCCGCGCACGGCGCGCCTTTGCCCTTGACGGTGTGGCAGATGACGGCGCTCGGGCGGCCGGGCGTCACGGGAAGGCGGCCCAGTCCCTGCCGCAGCGCCGCCACGTCATGGCCGTCGCATTCCAGGACGCCGAAACCGAAGCTGCGCCATTTGTCCGCGAAGGGTTCGAGGTCCTGAACCACGCGCGTGCTGGCATAGGACTGCATCTTGTTGTAGTCCACGAGGAACGTCAGGTGGTCCAGCCCGTGCTTCGCCGCGGTCATCGCGGCTTCCCACACCGAACCCTCGTCGCATTCCCCGTCGCCCAGAATGACGAACACGCGCTGCGCGGCCTTGGCAATCCGGGCGTGCAGCGCCATGCCAATCCCGATGGACGGGCCGTGCCCCAGGCTTCCCGTGGATATCTCCACGCCGGGGATTTTCCGTCCGTCCGGGTGTCCGCCGAGAATCCCGTCGAAGCGGCAGAACCGCTCCATCTCATACTCCGGAAAAAACGCCTTGTCGGCGAGAATCGCGTACAGCGCGAGGCATCCGTGGCCCTTGCTGAGGATCAGGCGGTCCCGCTCCGGCCAATCGGGACGGCCGGCATCGAAACGCAAAACGTCGTCATAGAGAACGCGCAGCATCTCAACCAGTGAAAACGCCGCGCCCACATGCCCGCGGCGGCTGTGGCGCAGCATGTCGACGATTATCCGGCGCAGGGCAAGCGATCGCTCGTCGAGCACGGCGGGTTTCAGTTCCGGGCCTTCATTCAAAGTAGGGGAAATCCTCATGGGTTCCCGCGATTCGGGCGCACAGGACTTTGGCTTTCGCGAGTTGTCCCGCCAGAACATCCTCACGGGCGCGCGAATCGCCGGCGAACACGCGCCTGTCGAAATGCGCGGGCACGAACTCGTTCAGTAGAATCGTACACCATTTGATGCCAAAGAGCGCATACGCCACAGGAAGACGTTTGACCAGCGGCGTCCGCCCGCGAAGGGAGCCGCAAAGCCCCGCAACAAAACGCCGCTTCATGTCGTCGCTCAGCGCCATTGCGGGATGGAGCAAAAAGTCCGAAATCGTCTTGGCGGGATCATCCCATCCGAAGTACTCAAAGTCCAGGAACACAAGCGAGGAGTCCGGTCTGCGCACCGCGTTGTGAAAGCCGAAATCCGAAGAACTGAGCGTGCGCGCCTCCAACGGAAGCGTCTCGTCCATGGACGCACCGGTGCGGGCAAGCCTTTCCCCGCCCCAGCGCACGACCGAGGCCAGCAACGGTTCAATGTCCGCCCGGACAAACTCATGCAGTTCCTCCCGGAGCGGCCCGTCCCCGGCGGCATTCCTCAGCGGCTCTAAGCGAGTCTCAATGTTCAGGACGACGTCCCGCAGGGAAAAACAGGCCTCCGCCGCGGGCTTTTGCCATCCGTCCGGAGCCGATTCGGCCAATTCATCTAGTCGAAGCATGAACTCCTGCACGGCGTCCATGTCAGCCGCACCCAGCGGCGTGCAGGGCGATGAGCCTTCGATGTGCTCATAGACGCCGATGCCGTGTGCCTTGTCCAGCGCGACGGCCTGCGGCGTTTGGACAAATCCGTACGACTGCAGGAAGCGCAACGCGGAGAATTCGACCTCCAGCCGTTCCGCATGGGAACCGGCTTCGTAATGCTTCACCGCGTACGTGGAGCCGTCCTCGCAGCAGACGCGATAGACACGGCTGTTTCGCCCCGCAAAGATGCGGTGCGCTGCCGCCACGGGTCTCCCGAGCAGGGCGGCAACAGTCGAAGTTATGTCGGTGTTCTCAAACATGCCGGCAAGCCCCGGCGAAATGGGCGTTGATGGCCGCCCAGGAATCGAACTGAAGCCAACCCTGCCGCGGAAGACCGGTTTTTCCCGGGTCAAAGAGTATCTTCACGACCCCGGCGGGGAACGACTCCTCCAGGAACGTCTCCTCAAGATCGTCGATGAAATGGGTGCAGGCCAAACGGCAAAGCCGGTCGATCTTTCCCGCCCGCGTGGCCTCAAAATGAATATGGTCTTGCGTCAGAACCGCCCGCCCGTCGAGAAGCCCCTGTTGCCGAATCCATGAAAGCGCCGCATCCCGCAGATTCGGCCCCCCGGGCCGGGCCGTTGCGAATTCCGTTTTGTGGCTGACGACATGCAAGGGAATGCCGCGTTTGGCGCAATCATCCAGAAACGCGCGCGCGCCGGGCATCAGTTCGGCGTCCCTCATGCCGTCCCCGTAGATGTGCGCCTGCACCCGCTGCCAGGTTGCCTCGCCGTCCGGCATCAGACGGATGCGGTCGCGAATGGCGCGCTTGCTGGTGGCGTCTGCCGGAATGGGGAGCCGCAGCGCCTCGACACAGCGCCGCAGCGCCCTCTCGTACGACACCAGCGTGTTGTCAAAATCCACGCCCACCACACAGGCTGCCTCGCGGTTATGTTCTTGATGGACCGCCATGGCTTCACTCCGAATGAACCAGGCCCGGTTTCGCGCCTTCGAGCAGTTCGGCCGCCTTTTCTTCATACGCCGAGGCAAGAATATCGTTTCCCGCTCCGTTCAGGTGGCAATGATCCGCAAACAGGGTCTCCCCGGGAACGTGGTGCGGCTCGGCCTCGACAACCCTGTTCTCGACATCCGCAAAGGGCACGCCCCATTTCCGGGCCGCGTCGCGCAGACATCTGTTTTCGAGGTCGGATGACTGGTGGCGCGAAGCCCACATTAGAATGTCCTGGGCCGCCCTCTTGCCTGCCTCGTAGTCACCCGCCGCAAACTTGGGGAGCGCCTCGGCGGCATAGCGCTCCTTGTCCGGCGGGACAAGCTCGGGTTTCATGAGATTTGACGGTATCGAGCCCATAACAAGGGGCACGTTGCACGCACGCGTCATTTGGACCATTTGTTCAATGTTGGCCTGAAATGCGTTCATGCGCTCCGTGACTTGTTCCCGGGAAAGATGCCGGTCCTGCCACGGGACAACGGTCTGGCCCATGATTTGCTGGTTGCGCCTGTCGTATATCCGCTGCAACTGAAACAGGGCCAGCCGATCCCGGACCGTGCGCAGGAAAGCCGACTGCGACACCAGTTTTTGCAGCGGCACGCTGTTCAAATCCGCGAAGCGAAGTTGTTCCTGCTCCTCAAATTCATTGTGGCCCAGGTACAGGAATATCGCGTCCGGTTCATACTGCAGGACCTCCGACAGGACAAAAACCAGGCGATGACTGCCATAGGCACAGCCGCCGCAGTTGATTACTTCAATTGCCTCGAACTGCGGAAAGCGCTTTTCCAGACGGCGCGCCATGCTTTGAATCTGCTTCTGGGCGTAGTTCACCGAGGATTCACCCAGGAAGAATATGCGGAATGTCTTCTCCGGTTTGGCCAGGGGGAATCTCTGCCAACGGAAAGGCGTTGTCCACACGTCGGAGGAAACAAGCTTGAACAGCGATTGAACGCGGGTGGTCGAGACAGCCTTGTTCGGATTGGTCACCAGGCATCCCGCGCGGCTCTTGTCCGGCACAAACAGGCGGCTTTCCGGCGTGAACCCCAAACCAATGTCCGTGGGGATGGAAGGCCGCCATGTTTCGGCCACGCGTGCCATGACCTCCAGCACGCACAACAGGAAGACCAGCGGCAGGAGCGAGTACACAATGGTCTTCTTGACGGAGAAACGTCTCTCGGGCTTGTCGTCAGTCATCAAGCCAGATTCCTGCTTTCCTTTTCAAAAAGAGTGAGCGCCTCTTCCTCATTGTCATGCGTTATCATAGCACGTCCCAAGGGTCGTTGCGATCTGCAGAATCCTTGCTGTCAGGCCTGTGCGGAACCGCAGGCGCTCTTCTTGGCAAGGCGTTCGGCGATTGGAAAAGAGAGAGGCAAAGCCGCCGCAAGCCCTTGATTGCCGCTGGAAACGAGTCTTCAGAAGCCGCCCCTTCTTCCGCCTTGAGCTTTCCGGCTCACAAGCTTGATCCACTGAAATGGCGATTGTATAATCGCCCTCACGACGTAAGGCGCGGCGGCCAAACTCCGAGTTTCAAAACAGCATGCTCTGGTTGAGGAAACAGAAACAAGTCCCCGGAGGGGAGGCGGTTCGCAAAGACGCGCTCTTTTCGGCGGACTGCATGTGGGTTCTCGCAGTCTTCTTGATCACCACCGGGGCCACGTGGGGGTACTTCACCGCCTTCAATATCACCTCCGGGGAGCCGGAGTACGCCCTTTCCGGAATGATCCGCCCCGCTGTGTTGTTTGCCAGCGGCTACGGCCTGTGTGACGGCCCGGACATTCCCGCCATGGAAGACTTCATGACCAAACGCGCCATGACGTTTGACCCAAACCAGATACCGCCCGACTTTGTTGTGCTGCCGTTTGCCGGCAAGTTCTATCAGGACCGTTACCTGCTGCTTCTGGCCATGGGGATCACGTGGCGGATTTTCGGAATATCATGGCAGGCGCTCAACGTGCTGCTGGCGTTGTTCAACGGGATTGTGGCGGTGATTCTCTACGGCATTTTCCGGTTGGGAATGGGAAGAATCCTGAGCCTGGCCGGACTCGTCGCCACCCTGCTGTCGCCGGTGATGATCTCGCAAATACC
>CAIXUF010000854.1 GCA_903922535.1 Candidatus Hydrogenedentota bacterium | reverse complement strand
CCCGTACTGTCGCAACCCTCGCTGCCGTTTGGCCGCAAGGGCCAAGGCGCGATCGGCTGTTCGGCGTCCGAGATCGCCTGCGCCCGCACGCGCTTCGAGACCGAGGACCTGTCGATGCTGGCCCTGAGGTTCAAGTCCGACAAGCTGGCGCTCATCCCCGCGATGGAATGGGGCGTTGACAACATGGGTGTGGCGCTGGTGTACGGCCCGCGCACCACGCCCGATCCCCCGTCCAGCCTTCCTGTCGCACAGGCATCCTGGGCCGCGCAGGCCGAATGCATCCGTGTGCAGGCCCAGGGGGGCATCTGGGCTGCGGCGCACCCCACCTTTCCGACCAAACCCTGGCAGTGGGGCATGAGCTACATCAACGCCGTGGAGGTGTGGTTCCGCGACTGGCGGGGCAATCCGCCCCTGGCGCTCAACAACCTGATCGAGGATGTCAAGGTCCGCAAAGACGGCCATTTGGTGCACTCCATCGCCGCGGCGGCCGCCGCCGCCGCCACTGCGGGCGACATGGACGAGAACATGTCCGCCAACGCGCAGGCATGCCTGTTTTGGGACTATGAGCTGAAGCGCGGACTCATGGGCTGCGCCATTGGCGGGTCCGGTTCCGGCAGCAAGAAGGTGCCCCTGGCCAAGCCGGTCACCTACATTTGCGCCAAGGACTTGTCCGTGCCCTCCCTGCTGGAGGGGCTGCGCCTCGGCCGCACCTACGTTTCCTGCGATGTCAACGGGCCGAAACTGGCCTTCAATGCCGATGTCCTGGCCGACAACACGGTTGATGTGGGCATCGGCGGCGTCGTGCCGCTGAATGTGGACATCGCGTTTGTGGCCGACGTGCAGAACGGGATTGGCAAGCGGCTGCAGGTGCTGGAGAACGGACATCCCATACGCACGGTGCCCATCAACGGCGACAACATTGCCATTCGCTTCACGCGCCACCCCACGATTTACTCGACCTACCGCATCCGCGTGATCGGTCCGGCCGATCCGAAGAACAAGGGTTTCGGCCCGATAGAGGTGTATGCGCTGTCCAGTCCGATCTATGCTCAGGACATCACGCAGGAACTGCTCTGGCGCAATCCGAACCTCGACCCGAAGAAGACCTGGGTGAAACTGCAAACAGGACAGATTCCCGTCGATGTGGATGTGCCCGACAACGTGCCGCAGTCAAAGATACCCGGACAGTAGGCGGCGGGCCTGACCGAAACCAAGGCAGGCGGGACGCCTGCGGTACTAAAACCAGGGCAGGCGGGACGCCTGCGGTACCAGAGCGGCCAGCCAACGCCCCCCAGTTATTGGGAATCAGCCGGCCTCCGGCGGCGCCTCCACGCATTTTCGGCCCGTGCGCAGAAAGTTCTCATAGGCTGCGAGGACCGTCTCCACGTCGCCCTCGGTCTGCACGATGCGATCCTCGATCCAAACCGCGCGGTTGCACAGTTCGCGCACGAGCGGGGCGTTGTGCGACACAAACACGATGGTCGTGTCGTGCGAGCGGATGCGCTCCTTCATGACTTCCATTGATTTGCGCTGGAAGTCGGCGTCGCCCACGCCGATTACCTCGTCCAGGAGCAGCACGTCGGGCTGAATCTGAAAGGCCACCGCAAACCCCAGCCGGGCCTTCATGCCTGAGGAGTACGAGGCGACCGGCTCGTCGATGAACTCCTCGATTTCGGCGAAGCGGATGATGTCGTCCATCTTGGCCGAAATTTCCTCCCGGGCCATGCCCTGGAACATGCCCCCCAAAATGGCGTTCTCGCGGCCCGACAGGTAGGGAAGGAAACCCAGGTTGAGCGACAACAGCGAGGTGCTGACGCCGCTGTTGACCAGGGTGCCGCAGTCGGGGCTCATCACGCCTGCGAGCAGGCGCAGCAGCGTGCTCTTGCCCACCCCGTTCTTGCCGACCACCCCCAGGGAGTCCCCTTCGTACAGGTCGAACGACACGTCGCGCAGCGCCCAGAACTTGCGGCGGCTGAACAGGCTCTGGCGCAGCCAGTAGCTGACGCCCACATGCCTGAGGCTTATGACCGGGGGGCGTGCGGCGCTCATCGGGCGATCCTCTTTGCGAAGAGCGGATCAAAGCGCCGAATGAGCATCCACCCGCCCGCCGCGGCGAGGGTCGACAGCAGGCCCACCACGGCCAGCGCCGTCCAGTTGGGCCAGACGCCGTACATCAGCGCGTCGCGCATCCCCTCGACGATGTGGATGGCCGGGTTGAACTTGAGCCAGGGTCCCACCGACGGGGGCAGGCGCTTGGCCGTGTAGAAGATGCCCGAAAGATAGAAGACTATGCGCAGCCCCTGCGAAATCAGCTTGCCCACGTCGGGCACAAAGGTTACCACCACCGCCAGCGGCAGCGACATGGCCAGCACGAACATCAACTCCACGGCGAGCAGGACCGGAACCGCCAACCAGGTGAGGCCCGGCCGGTATCCGTATATCAGCAGCACCGTGAACAGCAAGCCCAGCGAAAAGACATACTCCATCAGACAGGTGCCCACGGCGATGAGGGGAAAGATTATTTTGCGAAAGGCGGCCTGCCGCACCATCGCGACGTTCTGCAGTATGGAGTTGGATGCCCGGACCACCGTTGCCTCGATGAAGCGCCACACGACCAGCCCGGTCAGCAAAAACGGGATGAAATCGTTTGTCCCCATCTTGAGAAAGACGCCGAAAACGAGGTAGAAAATGACCATGTTAATCAGCGGGTCAAGAATCCACCAGAGGACACCCAGATATGTCCGCTCGGCCTCGGCGCGAAAATCCGCCCAAGCCTTGTGGACAATGAGGTTCTTGTAGTGTCTGAATCCCAGCCGAATCATTTCTGCCTCTTTCAATGTGCGTCATTTCTCGGCGATTGTAGACCAGCCCCAGCCGAAGGCACAAACTTGAAGGGTGAAATGTGAAGGGTGAAGGGTGAAAGGACGAAGGACGAAGGACGAAGGCGAAAAAGTGGCAGACAGGAATGGGTGCCCCACACTGCATGTGTCAACTTGTGGGCAGGACGAGACAACTCTGTATCGAGAGACAGCCTGTCCGATGGAATCAGACCGCCCCCCAACAATATGGCCTTTTCGCATTTTGGCCCATGTAAAGCGCCGTTCGCCACAGGGATATTTCAGTCTGCCCGCTGCCGGTTGCGCCATTCCGGCACAAAAAAGCGGACAAATGGTAGAATGGATGTGTGCAGAGCAGGTTTACGTTATAATACCCAGAAGACGCCCGGAGTGCGCGGAGGCGGTCGATGTCCCGGAACTGCGGGCGGGATGGGCAAGAAAAGGATATCAAGAAAAGGATTGACACCGCCGTAAAGGTGGTATATTATATCTCATGACGGGCCGCGTAAGAGATGTGTTGCCGGTTGTTCTGGTGATGGATTCTTTTGTGCGGCAGAGGCAATTACAAGACGCGTGAGGCTGATGAACTTGGGTGTGTGGAACCAAGCAGGTTCTTAAACAAGAAGGACGGACGATTATGAAGAAAGCTCTTATTGGCATTAGCATGCTGGTTCTGGCGTGCATCCTGTGCGGACCGGCATTTGCAGACACGGTGCCGCATACCCCGCTAACGGACAAGACCTCCTGCGCGAATGTCACCATTACGGCCGGGACGCCTCCTGTGGAGACGTGGGCCGCATTGATTACTCCGTACGGTGCGTCGCCTGTGTACACAGGGCCGACCGTTACCGGCGCCGGATCAATTCCGGTATTTGAACTTCTCGTGGCTCCCGAACCGGTGCCACCCACTTACGACAACCCGGTGAAATACTGGCCGACGGCCGGCAACTGGGACTTCTGTGCCGCCTTTGACACGGCGTCGTGCTCGCTGGGCCCCCTGGCGTCCTTCAGCACCGACATCCTGAGCTATCAGAACCTGTTCCTGTGCGGCACCGACATCAACGGCCCGGTGAATCTGAATCCCCCGGACGGACAGCTTCCGGTGTCGGCCAACGGCATTCCCGACGGCGAGTTCGAACTGGGTTTGCTGGCCGCCGTGCTGAACAACACCTACACCCTGCCCGGGACTGTCAAGAACGCGGACGTTCTGACCGCGTACAAGGCCAACTTCAACTTCTTCAAGGTGCTGGTGACAAAGGCGCTCGCCAATGTCCCAATCAACAAGCCGCCTGCGGCCCCGTCGGATCTGCGTCCGATGGTTCCCGGCCTCGCCCCCTGGCTGCCGGGTGCCCTGGTGCAGATTCTTGCCGGTTACGCGACGGAAGGCGATGCGCAGAGTGTGGGCGCCCTGGAGACACTCCTTGGCCTGCTGAGCCAGATCGGGATTCAGCCGCCGACGGGCGGCGTTGCCGGAAACACCACCGGCTTTGGGACGATTCTTGGCCCCGACGGCGATGCCGACGGTGACGGTTACACCAACCGTCAGGAATACAATTACTTCAAGAATAATCCCGACTCGGGATCGACAGCCGCCGCGACCGTGATCAAGGCCCAGCTTACGGCCAGCATCACGCCGCCGGCCACCATTCCGAAGTGCCTCGTTATTGGGGGCGGCACTTTCGAGGAAGGCGGCATGCTTACGCTGACGGCCATTGCGCAGAACACCACCGCCCTGACCTATTCGTGGTCCAAGGATGGCGGGGTGAGCATCGGGTCAGCCTCCCAGTTCGTCATTCCTGTCCTTGCCCTGACGGACTCCGGCAAGTACAAATGCACCATCGGCATCGACAACACCGGCGGTGTTGTTGAATCCAACGTGGTCGCGGTCACCGTGGTTCCCGCGGGCACCCTTCCGATCGCGGGCGGTCTCGGTCTTGCCCTTCTTGCGGGCGCATGCGCGCTTGGCGGTGTGGGCAGTATTCGCCGCCGCAAGTAAGTTCATCTGCTGAATAACCATTGCAGCCGCCGGCTGGGTAACCAGTCGGCGGCTGTTCCTTTTTGGCGGGTCAGCAGCGACTTGAGCCTATGGACACCATGGACACCATGGACGAGATGGACGAGATGGACGAGATGGACGAGATGGACAATATGGACAGCGGGGAAACGAGACTGCGTGATCCATCCGGTCAGGTCCATGATGTCCATACCGTCCATACCGTCCATACCGTCCATCTCGTCCATGACGTCCATCTCGTCCATGCCATGAGTCAGCCTGCCGGACGCCAATCGCCTCGTTTCTGAACGGGACGCCGAAGATGCCGGGCCATTCGAACACGCGCCGCGTTGCACCGGCAAGCGCCACGGGACCATACTGAAGCCATGAGTTACCGCGTCCTGCTGCGCACATTTTCCGGTTTGGTTTATCTCGGCATACTTGGTGTCGTTGCAGGCACCGTGCTGGGCAGGATGACCGCCTTCGAGGGGCGTGTCGTTGTCGTCCCAAAGCGCACCGAATCCATGGCGCTGCGCCCGAACGCGGGGGGACTGTCCTTTTCGCTGACGCGGAACATGCCGCTCGATGTGCTGCCCCTTGACAATCCGCAGGCCGCACGGTCCCTGCTTGACAACAAGAAGGCCTACGACGCGGAGGCCCTGGGACTTCGGCTCCGGCTGGATGAAATCAGCGTGCTTGGCCCCGTCAGTGAGCGGGACGTCATCGAGGTCACGGCGGCAGGCGCGACCGTGGCAATAGACGCCCATGCCGGCGTGGACCTTCCTGCGGCATCAGGCCCGTGCACCGTGCGTTCTGTCGAACCCTGGGCGGGGTTGGTGCGCGAGGGGTCGGGACGGCGCATGGCCGCCTTGTCCTTTGAGCGCAAGGGGGCAAAGGAGTGGACGCAGGGCCTGTTCACCGAGGCGGGACAGTGGACCATGCTGCCCCCCGAAATGGCACTGCGTTTGGACTGGGTTGATTCGGAGGAGGCCGCCAAGGCCGGACTTTTCCCGGTCCGCCCAGGCCTGGACGCCGCCCGCTGGTCCGTGGCTGAAACGGGGCGCGTTCACTGGTTTGACAGCTTCACGCCGGGCACGGCCGAAACGCTCGGTGACGGCACGGAATATGTCCTTCTCGGCGCAAACGCCGGTCCAGAAAAGGCCCCCTCCATCACGGTGGGCATCAGGAAGGCTGGCCATGCGCGTCGTGTGGAGGTGCCCGCCAACGCGGCACAGCCGCTGGACGGGGTGCATTTTGAGTACCCGGGGGCGATGCCCCTGCTGGTCGTGGCGCGCGCCTGGCGCGATGGTGCCGCATGGGTTGAATCCTTCGGTCCCGGCGTCGCGTTCGGCCCAGTGCGCCTGGAGGAGGGCGGTGAATGGGAGGCGACGCCGGCGCTGCGGTTTCGCCTGGATCAGGTTATGCTCCAGGGCCTTCCCGTAGGTTTGCAGGGGGCGCCGGTCTGGATGGCCGCCGTCTCCACTGAGAAAGGAGAACTGTTGCGCCTGCGTGAGGGCCTGTCCGTGCGCCACGGGGACAGATCTTTTTGCTACAGGCGGGTGCCACGGCCTCCGGTGGTTCGTTATGCGTTTCAGGCGCTTTCGCTGTCCGGCAAACCCATTGAGGCGTTTGCTCTCGGTCCCGGTGAGAAACACCGCGTTCAGGGGTGGTTTTTCACCCAGGCGGACGACAATATGCGCGCGGACAAGTCCGCCGTGCTCGTGGCAAAACGGCTCCCCGTCCCCCGCTATGGGGTCTTCGGGCTGCTATTCATACTGGTTGGTGCGGTCGGCTGGATGCTTGCGAAGTTTCGCCTGCGCCGTGACGTTGAGCCGGCTTGGAAGGACCTCGATCCGGATCTGGCCGATGGGAAGGATGGGAGTAATGGGAAGCATGAGAGTGATGGGATGGACGACTTGGCCAGCAGTGAGAAGCCGGGTCGGGAGTCTTTCCCTGCCGGACCCGAGAGTTGAGTGTGTGTTCTGTGAAAGACGGTTCTGGTGCACCGGATTTTCAGTCTTTGACGGAACTGGACAAATGGGCTTGGGTGCGCTAGAATATACTCTTGACAAAAGACCTGCGGGCCGCGCCTTGACAGGCGGACCGATTTCGAGGTATATCCCTGGGTGTTTGCCCAAGGCAGAGAGGGACAGAGCATGAAGATTAGGTTGTATGCCGTGGTTCTGCTGTCGGCGGTGATGTGCGCCGGTGTTGCGGGCGCCGTTCCGCCGGCCTACACCGGCCAGTTCGGCAACCCCGAAGAGCCGGCGCTGCGTCCGGTCAAGTGGACGTGGCTGGGCGTGAAATCGCTCGTGCAGTCCACGAAGGACGGGCTGTCCAGCGGCGTGCAGAAAGATCCGGCGTCGATGGCGGGCGAAGGCGCCCTGGGTGCGGTCAAGGGCACCGGCGGTCTGGTTTCCAGCGTGGGCCACGGCATTGTGGGCGCGCCGTTGCCGCCCAGGAAGGATGCCAAGTCCCTTTCCTATGAGCAGGCGGCGATGGTTGTCATCAACAACGAAACCAACAAGGACGCCTGCTGCCAGAAGGAAAGCGCGAAGTGCGGGGACGACGGGAAAGGCGCGGAGCAGCCCGATCCCGCGGCACAATTCCGCAAACCCGCCCCGTCAACGGTGCTTCCGGCGGAACCCGGCCCCGGCGCCAAGCCGCTGGTTATGGAAGAGAACAACGTGGAGAAGGCACAGCGCAAGTACCTGCCTGTGCAGACGAGCTACCGTTCCAACCGGCACCTGGACGGCACGGGCAATCTTCTTAATCTCGCGAAATAGTTACTGCTCGGACAACGACCTTTAGGCGCGCCACCCACCGGGGCGGCGCGTCTTGTTCGTTGTCATGAAGAACCGGCCGGCCGCGGCTTTTGGGGTCCGTCGGCGCTGTCCAGGACCCGCCTAATCTCGTCGACCAGGTCTTTCACGGTGACCGGTTTTACCAGGACGCTCCGGATTCCCGCCTCGCGCCACTGCGCGGAGGGCATCTGTTCGCTGTAGCCGGTGAAGAGAATGATGGGCAGTCCGGGACGGCGCCGGGTGAGTTCCAAAGCAAGGTCCGTGCCCGCCATGCCGGGCATGATCTGGTCCGTGATGGCGATGTCAAAACCGGCGACGGATCGGTCAAAGGCGTCGAGCGCCTCCTGGGCGTTTTTGCACAGCGTGACCGAGAACCCCATTCTGGGCAGGGCGAGATTGGCAAAGCGCAGCACCGCCTCGTCGTCATCGACGAAGAGAATGCGTTCCCTGCCTCCGGTGAGCCGCTCCGTGCGCGACGGTTCCTCGACGACCACGTCAGCGACGCGGGGAATATAGGCGTGAAACGCGGCACCCATGCCGGCGCGGCTTTCGGCCAGGACCGCGCCTTCGTGGTCGCTGATGATGCCGTGCACGACGGCCAGGCCCATGCCGGTGCCCTCGCCGGGCCCCTTGGTCGTGAAGAAGGGATCAAAGACCCGCGCCAGCACCGCGGGCGACATGCCGTGCCCGTTGTCGCTGACGGAAATGCGCACATAGGGCCCGACATGGAGCTTTGGATGGGTCGCGGCGAGACGCTCGTCCACCTCGGTGTCGGCCACCTTCACCTCCAGCCTGCCGCCCTTTTTCTTCATCGCGTGCGCCGCGTTGGTGCAGAAATTCATGATGATCTGGTGCATCTGCGCGGCATTGGCCATGGCGGCGCCCGAATTGGTGTCGACGCTGTCGATGATCTCGATGTCGGCGGGAAGCGTGGCGCGCAGCAGTTTGATCGCCTCGCGCGCGATGATGTGGAGGTATATGGGGGCGCGCTCCCGGCCCGACTGGCGGCTGAATATGAGAATCTGCTTGACCAGGTCCTTTGCACGGTGGGCGGCCTGCAGCGCCTCCACCAGATCGCCGCGCGGGCGGGAACGGGCAGGCAGATCACGGATGGCGAGATCGGTCAGTCCGATGATTCCGGCAAGGATGTTGTTGAAATCGTGCGCGATGCCGCCGGCCAGCACGCCGAGACTTTCGAGCCGCTGCGAATGCTGCATCTCGTGCTCCAGGCGTCGGCGTTCCTCCTCCTGTCGTATGCGCGCCGTCACGTCCTTCATGGCCCCGACAACCCGGACCGCCCGCCCGTTTTCCCCGGACAGGGCCACGCCGGTGTCCTCGATGTGGCGCTCCTCGCCGGACTTGTGGAGGACCCGGTACTCCATCTGGTATCTGCCCACCGTTTCGAGCGCCTCCGACAGCCGTGCCAGAACGCGCCGCCGGTCTTCCGAATGGATCTGCCGCTGCCAGCGCCGCCAGCCGAATGAGCGCATTTCGGCGGGGGTGTAGCCCATCACCTGCGTCGCCGCGCCGCCCCACTTGATCTTGCCCGTCATGATGTTGCAGTCATAGATCATCTGGCCGGTTTCCGCCAGAAAGTGGTATTCATGATCCGGGGGGACGGTGCCGTCGACCGCGTGACGCGCCACGGCGACAATGGCGCGCCCCTCCTCGGTTTCGATAACACCAGCGGTGATGCCCAGGGGCACCTGTCTGCCGTCCTTGCCCAGGAGCAGCGTTTCGAAACTGAGTTGCCGCTGCTGGAGGACACTCTCAATGCGGCCCTGCAGCCCGTGCATCCTGTCCGGGGGGGACAGTTCCCGCAGTGTAAGCCGCGCCGCCTCCCCGCGGCTGTAGCCTAGCCAGCGGCAGGCGGTGTCGTTCATTTCCAGCACCCGCCCGGCGAGCCCCCCGTTTTCGACCTCGAAGACAAAGATTGCCTCGCCGCTTGCGTCAAAGACCAGCCTGTAACGCTGGTCCGTCTCATGCAGTTCCCGTGCGCGATCCTCCGCCACCTCTGCCAGACGCCGGTTTACCGCCCGCAGTTCCTTCTCGGCCCGCTTGATGCGCAGCATCACGCGGATTTTCGCCATGAGCTCGACGGGCTCCGAGGAGCGGTCCAGCAAATCGTCCGCGCCCGCCTCCAGTCCGGCCACCCGGGTCCGTGCGTCCGTGTTTTCGTCGGTGGTCAGCAGAATGGGAAAATAGTCGGTGCGCGGGTCCGCCTTGAGTCTGCGGCACAAGTCTATGCCGCTGATCTCGGGCATGTTGAGGTCGATGACGGCGCAGTCCACGCCGCCTCCCGCCGCGAGGACAAAGGCCTTCTCCGGCGAGGACGTTGCCAGCACGTGGCACCCGGTCATCTCGGCGTGCAGCACTGCAGCCAGCGCGTCAAGATTGGCGCGTTTGTCGTCCACGAGCAGCAGCGCCGGCAACAGCCGTTCTTTTCGATGGGACGCGGGCATGCGGGTCCTCCGACGGAATGGCGCCATTATAGCCCCGTCCCGGGCGCTTCGGGTATCATGGCGTGGTGTGGACCCCAACCGCCGGAGCACTGCAAGCATGCAATTCATAGCCACGGACATCGAAGGGCTGGTCATCATCGAGCCCGATGTGCACCGCGACGCGCGCGGTTTCTTTCTTGAAACCTACCATGCCGAGAAATACCGGAGCGGCGGCATCGACGCCGTTTTTGTGCAGGACAACCAGTCCCGATCCGCCAAGAACACCCTGCGCGGACTTCACGGCCAGTTGTGCCACCCCCAGGGCAAGCTCATGCGCGTGATTGAGGGCGAGATCCATGATGTGGCGGTGGATCTGCGCCACAATTCGCCCACCTTTGGCCGTCATGCGGCCGTGGCGCTGTCGGCGGAGAGTTTTCGGCAGTTGTTCATTCCCCCCGGGTTCGCCCACGGTTTCTGTGTGCTCAGCGAATTCGCGCAGGTCGCCTACAAATGCACCGATGTGTACTGGCCCGGTGACGAGTTTGCCATCGCATGGAACGACCCCGAGATTGGCATTTCCTGGCCCGTGTCTGAACCGCTGCTTTCCGAGCGCGACCGCAACGCCCCGTTGCTGGCGGAGGTTCTCGGGCGGCTGTAGGAGTGCCCGGGAGACTGCCGCCATTTGCGGGCAAGAAGCCATAATCCTGGAAACGGCAGTGGGTCGGCCATGGCTTTCTTAAGTCATGGACGATATGGACGGCATGGACGATATGGACTTAAGCGCCGGGTACAGGCACCTGTTTCGGGTGCAGGCTGGTTTTTGCTGACATAGGGCTATCGACGGAAACAGGCGCCAGTCCCCGAAGTCCAGGGCAAAAAGGAAACGGCGCGGCCAGAGTGGCCGCGCCGCATGTTGCGAAGAGTGTGCGGCTCAGGTTCTCTTGACGTCGAATGCGGGCAGGTCCTTCACCTGGTCCTCGGCGGGGCGCAGGGGATTGTCCTGCTCCACGAGCCACTGAAGCGCATCATGCAGGACTATCTTCGTGTGCTCAAGGCTAATGCCGACGTGGTCCGATTCGTACCAGGTAATCTTCTTCGGCTCCTTCGCCTTTTCCTGCAGGGCTTTTCCGGCCGGAGCGGGCACCAGCACGTCATACATGCCGTTCTGGAAATACACGGGGGTCGGTGCGATCTTGTCCACGTAATGAATCGGATCGGCCACTCCCGCGAAATACCGCGCAAGCGGCGTGACGCACCAGATGATGGCACCGGCTATTCTGTCCTGCGTCGGGGTGAGTTTGGGAAGGGGCGGCTTTTCGGGATTGGCCAGTTTCGGGTCGATCCAGCCCAACCCCGCCGCGATGCCCAGGCGGGTTGCCGTGGAATTGATGAGTTTGCCAATGTCGCCGCCACCGTAGACCATTATGCCCGCCCGAATTCTCTTGTCCCACGCAAGCACCGTGCTGCCCGTAATGGCTCCGTAGCTGGCACCGACGAGGTAAATGCGCTTGGGGTCAATGTCCGGACGGGACATAAGATAACCGACCAGGCGCCGCGTTTCGTTGATGGTCTTGGCCGGGCGCTGCATGAATGCGCGCGCGCTCGCCAGGGCCGAGGTGCCTTCCGGCAGTTTGCGCTCGCCCTGCATGTACTGGTCCATGCTGCAAAAGGCAAACCCTGTCTGGTTGAACGGTGCGGTAATCTCCTTGAGGAAGTTCTTGTTTTGGCCTATGCCGTGCAGGAAGATGATGGCCGGGAGCGGTTTGCCCCGCTTGATCGGCATGCTCAGGAAGGTCGGCACTTTCTCGCCATGGTACGCGTCGAAAGTGAATTTGGTGATTTCGTACCCGAGTTCCGGATTCTCGGCGTTCACGGCCTGCGTTTCAATCATCTGAACGTTGTAGGGGGCCTTCGGGTCGTAATTGTCGAAATACGTTCTGTCCGCGCAAGCCTTGACCAGCATCGCGATTACAAGCAGTCCCAGCAGGGCGCCGCCGGCGATTTTGAGGGTTCTCTTGAACATGAAAATGCTTCTCCAGGGGATTCAGTGTCATGCAGAGGCAACGCCGGGGCGCAAAACGGCTCCGCGCGCGGCGTGTTAATGATAACCGGACCAGCCCCGACAGCGTCAAGTTTCAATGAAATGTGCCCGTGTCACGCGGAATCCGTGCCGCATTTGCAGGCACAGCCAGGGTCACCGCGCCGCCCGGCCCGCCGTCTTTTGCCGGCTCAGGGGGAAGGGGCCGCCAGCTTGATGTAGTCGCTATACACCAGCGAGTAGTTTCCCCCGGCGTCAAGATACTGCGCCCGCACGGTGTGGTAGCCCAGCCCCTCCGGCAGCGTGTGCGCGCAAGGGGTCCTCTGCGGCTGCCAGGCGGTCCAGGTGGAGCCGTTGTCGCTGAAGCGCATTCGTGTCACGCCTGAGCCCGTGTCGGCCCAGGTCAGGTTGAGTGTGACGGACGGGCTGGTTGTGGTCGCCGCCCCCCCGTTGATGACAATGCCGCCGGTCGGAGGCGTCGTGTCCAATCGGATGTAGTCGCTGAACACCGCCGAGCGGTTGTTTGCCTTGTCGAGGAACTGGACCCGCATGGTTTTGTAGCCGTCCGCTCCCGGCAGCGCATAGGCGCGGGTCGCGGCCACTGCTTCCCAGGCTGACCAGGTGGAGCCGTTATTGCTGAAGCGCATGCGTGACACGCCTGAACCGGCGCCGTCCGTCCAGGTCAGCGCAAGGGTGACGTTGGGGTTGTTCGTGACGGAACGATTGTTGTTGATCAAGATTGTGCCGGCAGGGGGGGTGGCATCCACCCCGTCGCACGCGGCGGCCCAGGCCGTGTCGATGAAGTTGTTCGTGTTCGTGGCGAAGGCTGCCGTCAAACGGGCGTTGCCGGCATCATTGGGATGAGAATCGCCCGTTTCGCCGCCGTAGGCGCTCTGGAGCCGGTTGGAGTAGTCGCCCGAATCGGGATTGGCCAGTTCGTTGAACAGGTCAAACACGGCAACATTGTTCAGGCCGGGATGGGCGGCTTTGTACGCCGTGAGCCACTCGCCCTTGAGCCAATTGTTGAACAGGCGCGCGCGGTGCGCCGCGGCGTCGTCTGTGGAGGAGTAATTCAGGGGCGGCGAGGTGACCGGGATGAACAGCGTGCTTGGATTGGCGGCAAACACATCGCCCAAGGGCAGATAGGTCTGGCCGTTTGCGCTGTAGGTGTGGCCGGACCCGCCGGGGTGACGGTAGATGGCTTTCAGATTGGCCAGCGCAAGATCGCCGAACGGGTCGCCCGGCTCAGTGCCGTCCGAGGTGATGTTGCTGTTCGGAAAACAGCTCTTGAACATGACAATCGAGTTGATTCGGCCGCCGGGAAAGCTCCTCATGCCCTTCAGGTAGTCGTTGAACCAGAGCAGCCAGGTGTTCATGTCGGTGCTGTCTCCGGGCACGGAGCCCAGTGATGCGGGCCGGCCGGTGTCGGGTGGAAGTGCCGTCCCATAGCTGATTCCGTTGACCCCATCGATGTAGTTCTTGGCCTCCAGTGCCGTTTGGAGGCTGTGGTACAGCCAGTTCTGCCCCACCGAGTGATGGACAAACAGAAGATCGTCGGCCCCACTCATGCCTGCCACCATGCAAGCAAGAAGAAACAGAATCGCCCATTTGCGCATCCCTGATTTCATGTGCAACGCCTCCTTATCTTTGTGCTGCAAGAAAATCCCTGACCTTTTGCCTGCAAACCAGTACGACATTATAACACTGATATCAGAACAGCGCGCGCGGGAGAGGTTCTGCGCCCAAGATGCCGGTCAGAGAAATGGAATAGACGCCCGGCTGAACACAGGCGGGGCTGACCGGAACCTACAGGGCGCATTATTTCCCGATGGGAGGAAAGGCGCCGCGGTGATGTCGCTTGGAGTCGCAT
This sequence comes from Candidatus Hydrogenedentota bacterium, assembly GCA_903922535.1. The sequence continues at coordinate 832 of CAIXUF010000854.1, read as the reverse complement.
CCGGGAAACCGGGACATTTCCGGGACGCGGGATTGTACGGGGTCTGCCTGTATGTTATGATTCATAGAAGTCGTAAAATGCCCATTTCAAACCAAAAATACAAGGACAACTAACACCAGTCCTATGAACAGTTTACTTAAAGGCGCATCACTCTGGATAGTCCTGCTGATCATTGTCATCCTTGCCCTTCTGAATTTCACCAAGCTTCAAACGCAGAAGAAGGAGCTTGGCGAGCCGGACTTTGTGGCCCAACTTGCGGCGAACAACATTGACTCGGTCGTCATCAAGGAGGCGGGCAACAACCTTCTGCAGGTTCATGCCAAGTTCAAGGACAAGGCCAAGGCGGACGGCCGCGAGGCGATAGATTTCAAGACGGACAAGTTCAAGGACGAGTGGAAACAGGAACTTGAAACGAACAAGGCCCCGTGGCGTTATGACGTGGACAACGCGCTGTGGACGGGCCTGCTGTTCAACGTTTTGCCGCTGGTGCTCATCTTCGGTTTGTTCTGGTTTTTCATGTTCCGCCAGATGCAGGGCGGCAGCAACAAGGCCATGTCCTTCGGGAAAAGCCGCGCGCGGCTGGCCAACCAGGGGGACAAGACGGCCACGTTCAACGATGTGGCCGGTGTGGACGAGGCGAAGGAGGAGCTGCAGGAGATTATCGAGTTCCTGAAGGACCCGAAGCGTTTCACCCATCTGGGCGGGAAAATACCGCGCGGCGTGCTGCTGGTGGGCGCGCCCGGCTCGGGCAAGACCCTGCTGGCGCGGGCCGTCGCGGGCGAGGCGAACGTGCCCTTCTTCAGCATCAGCGGTTCCGACTTTGTGGAGATGT
>CAIXUF010000853.1 GCA_903922535.1 Candidatus Hydrogenedentota bacterium | reverse complement strand
TCACCGATGACGAATTCAAGGGCATCAATCTCAAGCAGGAAAAGTTTCACGGCGAATGGAACTACACCATACGCCCCCAAGCCAAACGATAACCTGACAAGGTTATTTTGCGTCGGCTACTTATCCCTATAAAGAGGGCGTGCCTTCAGTATGTCACGACGCTTGGCGTACCACAGTAAATAGTCAGACACATTTGAAATGGCGTCAGCAGAGAATCCATATGTCTTCTGAACGACGATTTCACTGACCAGATTGTCTTCCCCAAACACCTCATCCATCACCGCCCGCACACGATGGACATTCTCATCGCCGATCTGTACGAAGATGGAGCCGGAATCCGTAAGGAGGTCGCGCGCAACTGTTAGGCGGTCACGAAGGTAGGTGAGGTAGCTGTGGATTCCATCCCGCCATGTGTCGCGAAAGGCCTTAACCTGCTCGGGTTCTCGGGTAATGTGATCTGACTTGCCGTCTTTTGGATTACGGTCAGTAGTACTCCATTGGAAGTTACTGTTGAACTTGATGCCGTAGGGCGGGTCGAAGTAGATGCACTGGACCTTTCCGCGCAACCCTTCACGCTCAGCCAAATTGGCCATGACCTGAAGGGAGTCGCCGAGGATCATACGGTTCGTCCAGTTCTGGTCGTGCTGGTAGAACTCGGTCTTGTCCGCACCTTCGGGGATGCCGTTGAAGTCGCCAAAAAGGTCTGCCTGCGCGCCGCTTTCCTGATCCTTTGCCTGCTTGGACTGGCGCAGGAGGTCGTCAATCAGCACCTTGGGGTGGACTTTCTCCTGAATGTAGAGCGGAGGCGCATAGGTGACCAGGTCGCTCCAGTCCTGTTCGTCCTTGCCCCGCCAAACAAGCTGCGGATCAAGGTCCGTGTTCCGCGGGTAGCGAAGCGTGGTCGGGTGTTCCTGCCCCTTCTCCAGCACAGACTGATATTCGGCGGTGGGGATGTTCTTCCGCTTGTCGGCGTCGTGGTTGAGCGTCTCGATTGTCTTTGAAGTGCCCGGTTTCTTGGCCATACTTATTTCTCCGGCGAAAGAACGTCGCGAACGGCGTCGGTAAGCTGTTTTGCGGAGGGCAGGCGGCCCTTGAACCCGGCGGGCAGCTTGGACTGCAAGTGGTATTCGGCAACGCCGATGGGATTTGTTTTGGTCTTGAGCGCGAATTCAACCTCGATGTCCTCCTTCTCGGCACAGAGGATGATGCCGATGGAGGGCTGATCGTCGGCTGCGCGCTCCCTGTCGTTGAGGAGGTTGAGATAGAAGTCCATTTTGCCCGCGTGCTCAGGCTCAAAGGCTCCGATCTTAAGGTCAAAGGCGACAAGGGCCTTGAGAAAGCGGTGGTAGAAGAGCAGGTCCACGAAGTATTCCTTGCGGCCCAGCGCAAGGCGGTACTGCCGCCCGATAAAGCAGAACCCGTAGCCCAATTCGAGAATGAAGCGCTGCAAATGCCCGATTAGCCGGTCTTCCAGTTCACGTTCCTTCACGGCACCGTTGATGCCGAGGAATTCGAGATTGTAGCGGCTCTTCATCATCTCGTCGGCCTGTTCGGCGAAGTGTTCCGGCAGGGCGAGCGGGAAGTTGTGCGTCTTCTTTTCTTTGACCGCGTGTTCGTAGGCACCGGCCTTGATCTGGTTGAGCAGGACGTTTCGGGACCAGCCGAACTGCGCCGTCGCGAGCAGGTAGTAGAGACAGGCGTCGGGGTCGGCGAGCTTGTTCAATAACAGCAGATGATGGCCCCACGGGATTTCGGCGACGATTTGGCGCATTAATTCCGTGCTTTCGCCCAATTTGGCCACAGCCTGCGGCCAAATATGTCCGGCGCTGTCTTGGGTCCCTTTGGGCAATTCGGCGACAGATTGTCGCCAAATCTTGGAAACGGGACTTTGGGCGCTCTTGGGCAATTTGGCGACAACCTGTCGCCACATTGTGTCGTCGGCGTAGGCAAGGTAGAACCGCTTCATATCCCGCAGGTTGCGCGGCGAGAAACCGGTCACGTTCGGCAACGCCTGCTTCAAATCTGCGGAGAGCCGGTCAATCACCGATTCGCCCCATCCGAGCGCCTGCTGTTTCTCCACGATGCCGCGCCCAATGTCCCAATAGAGCAGAATCAGGTCGCGGTTGACGGAGCGGGCGGCAGAGGTGCGGGCGTTAAGAATGCGTTCCTTCACCGCGGCAAAGAAGGCCGGATAGTCCGGGGGTGACAGCGCTTTCGTCATGGCTGGACAACTTTCTCGATCATTGCGTCAAAGCTGTTTCTGACGGTCGCCTCAAAATCGTCGCCGATCTGGTACACGTCGGTGAACTCGGCAAAAGCCCAGCGCCCGTGGGTGCCGATGTGGTTCACGCCGGGCACCCAGTAGGTGTCCATGGTTACCTTCTTGTCCTTGGCGTCCTCGCCCCGGTAGCCCTTGATTTCCACCACGAGGTTCAACAGGTCCTCCTGACCCCGTCCGTCATCCACGCGCACGATGAAATCGGGCAGGTAGCGGCGGGTTTCGGAGCCGTAGCGATAGGGCACTTCAAAGCCCAGATTGTGATTCTTGGTGTAGGCGACCACCATGGGATGCGCCTCCGCCACGCGGCAGAACTCGGCCTCCCAGTCGCTGTCCAGAATGACCCAGTTGACGTGGTTCTTTGGCGGCGGACCGGACGTGTCCCACCGGTCCGTCTTGGAGGTGTTGAAGCGGAGATGGCTTGTGGACCCAGTGGGGTTGTAGGGGTCGAGCAGCGCTTTGATGGGCCGTTCGCCTTGGAACTTGTTGGTGATGGCCGCGGTGATCCGGTTGCAGGCCATGTCGGCCAGTTCCTGATACATGAGCAGCGCGGGGTAGGTGTCGCCCTTGCAGACAAGGTGCTTGTCCAGCCACTCCTTGGTGATGCGCTTTAGCTGGCCGAAGAGGTGCAGCTTCGGCTCTTCTCCGGGGTCGCGGTATTTCGTGTAGAGCAGCCGGTGGGTCAGATGGAACAGCAGCGTGGACGGGCGCATGTCGCCGAGGTGCTTCAGGTTGAGGTCCACGGCTTCGCCGATGATACCGGAGTTTCGGGTGATGGACGGCCCGACAAGGTCGGGGCTGAGTTCCAGTACGGAATCCTCATTGAAGATGGCGGTCAGCCGTTCCTCCGGGAGTTCAGCGCGGTAACCTTCGACACGCGGGAAGCGGATTTCGAGGGGGTCGCGGTCGGGGCGGACGGCCTTGACCTGAACGGTCTCACGCGGCGGCTGCGGCGGGGCCACCACGGGCTTGGCGGTAAAGTCGAATGGGATGCCGAAGACATCGGCATATTCGACGTTGAAAAGATCTTCCTCGTTGAGGTCATAGGACTGGCGGCGCAGGGCGCGGCCAATAACCTGTTCGCACAGAAGCTGGGTGCCGAAGGCGCGTATGCCCAAGACGTGGGTGACGGTGTTGGCGTCCCATCCTTCGGTCAGCATCGAAACGGAGACCACGCAGCGGATGGACCCGCCCAACTGGCCGGGCTTGCCGACGGTGTTCATGACCTCGCGGAGCAGTTCCTGATCGGTGAGGTTCTCCCCCGCTCGGATATCGCCGGTGCGCTCGACGATATCACGGCGGAAGCGCTCGATTTCGTCGGCGGCCATGCTGCGGAAGTTGTCGTCGAGCGCATCGCCCGCTTCAAGCTGTTCGCTGTCGATAAGGAGTGTGTTTGGCCGCGGCAGCGGGTCGCCGGTGACTTCGTCGAAATTGCGGAACAGCGCGAGGCGTCCATTCACCAGGGTGGTGCCCCCACCTTCCTTCTTTTGCTGGAATCCGGAGACGTAGTCATAGACCAGCTTGGAGATGGCGGTATTCTGGCAGACGATGATGAAGCATGGCGGGGACTTCATGCCGCTGTTGTCTTGCCACAGATGGAAGGTCTTCTCATAGTGCCCGTAGAGGGCCTGCAATGCCGTTTGCAGGCGCGTCGGCAGCTTGAGCGGGTCAAGTTCGCCCCCCTGCCCGCGGCCCTTCTTGGGCATGTCCTTGCGGATGTTCTCCCACAGGTTGCGGAACACGGGCATCTCTTGGCCGGGAATGTTCTCCGCCACCGGAACACGCGGCAGCTTGACGATGCCGCATTCGATGGCGTCCATGAGCGAGAAGTCACTCATGGTCCACGGAAACAGGGTGCCCTCGGCATATCCGGAGCCACGGAGAAAGAAGGGCGTTGCGGACAGGTCCATTACGCGGGTGATTCCGAGTGTGCGTTTGACCGCCTCAATGCCCGATATCCAAAGGCGCGCAGCCTCGTTGTTCTTCTCGGCCTCTTTCCTGTCGTCGCCTTTCAGGTCTTCGTCGTCGGTCTCTTTCGGCTTTTCACGATAGCAGTGGTGGGCCTCGTCGTTTATGACAAGGATGTTCTTCATGCCCATAAGGTCGGGCATGACACGCTGTAGCATCTGGCCCTCGGTCTCCAGCGTGTTGAGGTCATCGCCAATGCGGCCTTTCAGCAGCGCCCGACCGCCTGCGGAAAGCTCCATGCGCTCGCGGCGCTTGAATGCGTGGTAGTTGGTTATGACGATCTTGGCGCGACCGACCTCTTCAAGCAGGTCGCCGGGCACCAGTTCGCGGTCTTTGTAGTAGCTGTCGGGGTCGTTTGGCTGGAGAACACGGAGCCGGTCCTTGATGGTGAGACCGGGGGCGCAGACGAGGAAGCCGCGGGTGAAGGTCTTGCTGCCCGGACGGCGCACGGCATTGATTGTCTGCCACGCGATGAGCATGGCCATCACCGTGGTCTTTCCGGCACCGGTCGCGAGTTTGAGCGCCAGCCGCACCAGTTCCGGGTTGGCTTCCTTGTTCACCAGGGCGAGGTGGTCGAGCAAACGCCGTCCGTCTTTGAACTGTGACGCCACTTCGGTGAGCCAGATGGCGGTCTCCACCGCCTCCACCTGACAGAAGAACGGACGGATGCCACTGAACTTGTGGTGACGCCAGTGCTGAAGTAGCCGGGCGGTTTCAGGTGTGACCGACCACTGGTTCGGGTTTGGAAGGGACCGCCACGCGTCCACATGGCCGCGGACTTCGTTGATGATGGGGGTGGGGTCGTATTCCTGTTCCTTGGATGACAGTCCCTTGCCTTCGTCAAAGATGAAGGTCTCCTGCGAGGCGTCCTTCTTGCGCTTCTTGGGCTTTGGAATTGGCGTGATGAATTCAGCCCTGCGCCGGGCTTCGATTATCTGCTGCGTGGGCTGCCCTTGGTCGTCGAGTTCCCAGTGTCTCTGGGGGCGCATGTAGGGGGAATTCAGGATGGGATGGTCAAAGAAGGGGTTAGACATGGTCTCTTCGCCACCCCCGTGTACGTTCCGACGGCTGTCCGCGGTCTTGCAGTTTGTCCACCGCAAGCCAAATCTTTGCCCCAAGACCGATGTTGGCGGCCGAATCCTTGGCCGAAGACGACTTCATTTTCCCTGCCACTGCGCTCCCGGTGCTCCCTATGTTCGGCTGGTCCCGTTACCCGCACCCTGCCACAGCCACCGCCATGGCCCGCGTATTAACCCCGCGGTATATTTCCACACCAAACCAACCGAATATAAGAATAAGCAATTCGCTCAAATGGATCAAGGCGCGCAGGGCGCTTACAGGCAAGAAATGCCACCTAAGGCCACACATTTCGGATGCCCTGTGATTCGGGGAGCACTTGCCCTCGAAACCGGCTCCCGGCGTAGGTGCCCTGTTTGGCCGCGTGCTAACTTTTCCGCTGCATGCACCACAGAAAGAAGAACGCAAGAGGATACGCATCTGAAACTTGAAAGTGGCAGTCTATTTCTTTCGTCCTTTGATTCGGGCATACAGTGAGTATTCCGAGCCATCCCGCCCGGTGATTCCGATTGATCGCGCCTCCCCATTCCGACTGATCGCGCCCACCTGTTCCGATTGATCACGCCCCCCATTCCGACGGAAGGCGCCCCCCGATTCCGATTGATTGCGCCCAT
>CAIXUF010000852.1 GCA_903922535.1 Candidatus Hydrogenedentota bacterium | reverse complement strand
TTCTCGGGGAACGGAAACTGGCAGTGAATTGCACTTCGCTGCCTTCAACAGGAGATAGGTGTTGCGCATGAACCATGCGAAACAAATCGATGTGAAGAGTCTCCTCGCCGAAAAACGGATCTCGCTGGCGATGATAGACGATGCCGTGGCGCGGATCCTTCGCGTCAAGTTCGGGCTGGGCCTGTTTGCGGCCTCCCCGCGGGCGGCGGTTCCGGCCGGCGCGGTGCTGTGCGAAAAACACCTGGCGCTTGCCCGGCAGATGGCCGTGGAAAGCTGCGTGCTGCTGAAGAATGACGGCGTGCTTCCGCTCGCGCGGAAGGTGAAGAGTGTGGCGGTCATCGGGCCGCTGGCGGACAACGGGACGGACCAGATGGGCTGCTGGGTCATGGACGGAGTCGGCGCGGACAGCCGCACGCCTCTGGCAGCCTTGCGTGCCGCGCTCGGCGTCGGCGCGGTTCACTTCGCCCCTGGACTGGAGAACGCACGGCAGAAAGACCGCCGCCTGTTTCCGGAAGCCGTGGCGGCTGCACGCCGGTCCGACGTGGTCCTGCTTTTCCTCGGCGAAGACGCCAACATGAGCGGCGAGGCGCACAGCCGGGCCTACCTGACCCTGCCCGGGGCCCAGGCGGAATTGGTCGACGCCGTGGCGGCGGCGGGAAAACCCATGGTGGCCGTGGTAATGGCGGGCAGGTCGCTGGAACTGGGCGCGCTGGCCGAACGGGCGCAGGCGCTGCTGATGGCGTGGCACCCCGGGACCATGGGAGGCGTGGCCATCGCCGATCTGCTGCTGGGCAAGGAGTCGCCGAGCGGCTGTCTGCCGGTCTGTTTCCCGAGAACCGTGGGGCAGATCCCCCTCTACTACGCGAAAAACAATACCGGCCGCCCGCTCCCCGAGGGAGCCAGCTGCGATCCGCAGGGAACTCCCCTGGATCCAAAGGACTTCGCGTCCACCTACGTCGATGCGCCCCCCACCCCGCAGTATCCGTTCGGTTTCGGCCTGACCTATACGCAGTTCAAGTATTCCGGCCTGCGCTGTTCACGGAAGAAGATCGGGAACGGGGAATCGTTGACGGTCTCCGCCGTTGTGGCGAACGCGGGCAGGCGCGCGGGAACCACGGTGGCGCAGCTCTATGTCCGGGACCTGGTGGGATCGGTGATCCGGCCCGTCAAGGAACTCAAGGGTTTTCAGCGCGTTACCCTGAAACCGGGGGAAAGGCGCACCGTTAGGTTCCACCTTCATACCGACGATCTTGCCTTCCATGATCGGCTCATGGGGCGCGTCACGGAACCGGGCCGGTTCAAGGTCAGACCTCCCTACCTCCCGGAAATTGCTGTGTCACCGTTTGGGCGGTTTTCGATCTCGGGACCGACGAGTTCGTATACCATCTGCAGGGGTGTTCCGGGGTAGTGGGTTTCGGTCTGGTTGAGGAAGTCGAACAACTGCTGGAGATGTCGATCGGTGACGGGACAAGAGCCGCGATGAACGCGGACAAGCAGCTGCTCGTGCGGCGGATCGGGAAGGATGTCGGCTTCCGTGACGAAGAGCGTTTGCAGGATCGTGCGGGCATCTGCGGAGTTGAGGGTTGGGTTCATCAGCAAGGGGATCATGGCGGTTTCGGCACGGTAGGCGATCATACGCACGGCATCGAGGAGTCGCTTGCGCCCTGGCAGTAAGCGGTGGAACTTGTCCGCGTCGGTGAGGTCTTTCCATTGGATATGCTTGGGCGTTTCCTTGAGTTTTGTCTTCAGGTCGGCAAGGGTTTTCTCATGGCCCAGAACCTCTTCGAGTAAGGCGGCTTTCTGCTTCAGCCACGCCTGGATGGTTTTGGTGTCCTGTGCGGCTTCCTGAAGAGTGAGTTCGGCGAAGCGCGCGTGCCGATAGGCGAGTTTGGCCCGCACGGACTGCTTTTGATTGGTCAACTGCCGCCAAGCGGGGTTGATCACCTTGGCGGTGTCAGGCAACGGTTCACTGCCATACTCGGTAAGTTTATCCAGCGCAAAGTGTTCCCTCATATAGCGAAAGAAGTTTTCCTGGCACCATCGCGAGAAGATCCGGGACGCCAAGACGGTATGATCGGCATCGAACGCGGTGCCGATGAGGCTGATCTGATGTCCGCTGGCGGTCAACTTGCGAACTTCACGCAGCCACAGCGCCTCCGGAGGTGTGCCGATGCGACTGCCCATCTCCGCCAAAGACAGGATCACCGTTTCGCCACTGGGCATGGCAAAGGTCTTTTCGTGGAACCAGTCCACCGGCCAGGGTGCGCCCGGATGCTTGTGGTAAGTGATACAGGCGATGCGGTGGTCCTGCCACATTTGCCGGAAGAACACCGGACTGTAGCCTTCCCGGTCGAAGACCAGCGTGAAGCGGCAGCGCTGCGGGTGGTCTCGCAGTTCCTGCTGCGAGGGTTGGTTAGGAATGTCCTGCAACAGGCGCGGCACGATATCGGTGCGCAGGGCCTCCAGTAACCCGGCGTCCACGACCCGTTCGACCACGAAGAAAGGACGTCCGCGCGCATCGTTGACCCAGTAATCGGTCGTGCCGCGCAGGCAGAGCCGCTCGCGCGTGACATACTTGCGCGGCAGTTTTGTCAGAGACCCATGGTACACACGCACATGACCGTCCACGTAGAGAGCGCCCACCGCTTCCGGTTCGGACGCCATCCAGTCGCGGCTCAACTCCGCCGCCCACGCTTCGGCACCGTGCGCTGCACTCAATTCGTCGAGCTTACGGCGCAGGCAACGCACCTCGGGAATACGGTCCAGTCCCAAGAGCCGCCCAAACTCCCCCGGCGCCTGGCGGCCCAGTTTTTGGACCGTCTGCATCCGCGCCAGCCCCATGAAGCCGAGCAGTAGCAGCACATGTACGGCCGTGTAGTAACCGCGTACCTTGCCCAGAAACGTCTCCGACTTCGCCAACAGCCCATTGGCCAGTAGCGCGGGAAGTGCGCACAACACGCCACCGTATTTCACGTCGCGGCACGCCTCGAACCGCACGGGGGCCCCACCGAACTTTCCCAGCGAAGCCAACACGCGCTCCGCAATTCGCGTGCAGGCCGTTCCCATGCCAGCGGCGGCCACGGCGTCTTGCACACTGCGCGCCGACTTGTCCAACGCCACTTCCCGTGGACGATTCACCAATCGTCCATCGCGCAGCGCATGGCGCAACGTGTCGCAGGAAATCTGCAGGCACGCCGACACTGCGACCTTGTCTCTCCCCTCATCCAGCAACCGTTGCGCTTCCGCCAAGACCGGCTTCGTGAGTACCGTGCCGCCACGGCATCTCCGAGCCGCAACAAAAAATGCTGCCGCACCGCTTTGTCGGTATCTCTGTTCCGCACGCAGCACGGAACGCTTGGACACCCCGAAGCAACGCACAATCTCGCAGGGTCGGCACGCCCCCGCCGCGATCAGTTGCGCAACCGTCAGGTAAAACGACCGGCGGTCACCGGACGCATGCATGGCGAACGGCTGCACCCCGATACAGTAAATCCATTGCCGGCCTTCGCGACAGACCCCGACAAAATCGTTGATCTGGGTTGACCCGGCAGGAATCAGAGGTAATATGGGTTGCGGAATGGCATCTTCCTCCTTGTCCGTGGTGGACGTTTTTCAGGGGAGAAAGGTGCCATTTCCGTTTTCCGAATGCAACCCGCCGTCTACACGCTCGCGCCACGATGCAGTATGCTTGACCGTAAGGACTTACCCAATGCGTGGAGGATCAAAGCGAAAGGGGAGAGGTAAGGTTGTCTGAG
>CAIXUF010000851.1 GCA_903922535.1 Candidatus Hydrogenedentota bacterium | reverse complement strand
CCTCGATGACCACCAATACATATCAAGTGTACGACGTTTCCACTCCGGCCTCACCACAGGCGGTCTTCAGCGCACCCCAGCGGGCTCTTCCGCTGGAAGGCGGCGGGACATCGACAGACATGGGATACGCGGAAGCTGTGGCGATCAGCGGACACTATGCCTTCACCCGATTCGGTGACGGGCGACGGGAGAGTTCGGGCAAGGTGATCCTGCCACTGCTGGTTACCTGGGACATTACAAGTCCGGCCGCACCCATGGAGGCCGCCTCGGTTCCCATTCCAACGACGAGGGCCTATTACTACCCGGCCTGTGCCATTGAGGGTACAACCCTGTTCTTTGCCTGTTTCTTTTTCGGTGACACCCCGGAGTTCAAGGGGGGCACCACCATCGATATCAGCGCCCCCACCGCGCCCGCATTCCTCGCGGACATGCCCTGGACCGTTCCCGATGTGGGAATGAACGGGGCGTCGCTCTATGCGGCGCCCACGGGGTGCCGACCGCTGCGCGGTCATGCCGTTCGAGAACGGGCTGGCCTTCGTGGATCTTTCCACGCCTTCGGCACCCCATGTGAGGGGAACTTGCGCGACCGCCCTGAATGACGCAGGCTTCTTGGGCAACCGCATTGCCGCACTGCTGGCGGACAAACTGGTCCTGTTCCGCAAGCCCGGTGTCGGCGGAACCTTTGATGCGTACAGCGTCAGTCCGGCCGAGATCGGCCTGAGTGCGGCGGCCACCTTCACCGTGCAGGGCAACGGCTTTGCCGAGGGCACAACGGCGGCACTGACCAACGGCGCCCAAACGCTGAATCCGGTGTCGGCGCACATCAACACGGACGGAACCTCGCTCACGGCCCTGTTTGACCTGAGCCAGGCAACTCCGGGGGACTGGCAACTGCGTATCACTGCGCCAGGCGAGACGCCGCAGAACCTGCCGGTGATCGTGGTGCCAGGCCCGGCCATCACGATATCCAGTTCGACACCCACCGCAGCAACGGCCTGGGGCAAGACGACGCTCACGGTAACCGGTGACCGGTTCGGAACCGACATGACGGCACATCTGCGCCGTGGCCGGGCGGCCCCACTGACCGCCGAGTCGGCCCAATCCTCCGCAGACGGCAAGACCGCCACTGTTGTGTTCGACGTTACGGGCGCTTATCCCGGTTCGTACACGCTGGTTCTTTCGCGTCCAGGAATGACTTCCGGCGAGTTGCCCAATGCGATAGACCTTGGTTCGGCGCTCCAGATTGACGCGGTGACACCGTCAACGGTATTCGCCGGGTACGATTTCGTCTTCACGGTCACCGGCACCGGTTTCCTGTCCGGCGACCATGCGAGACTGGTCCGTTCCCAATCCGGCCCCCTTGAAGGCACAGACCTCACCGCGCTTGCCGACGGCCATTCGATGACCGTCACGTTCCACGCCAACGCGGCGGACACCGGAGCCTGGGCGTTGGAAGTTGCCCGCACCACGGGCGAAACAGCGGTCAGGCGCAATCTGCTAACCGTGTTTGACGCACCCTCGGGCCCGCTGTCGTTGTGGCCGGATTCCATCAGCGGCCTGACCAAACAGGCCACGTTCCAAGTGTCCAGCACGTCCCTGGCAGGAGCCCAGTTTCAACTGCGCTCGGGAGGAATCGTCATCCCGGCGGCACAAGTGACCCCGACCGGCCCGTCCACGGCGGATGTCACCTTCACCACGGACAAGACGCTGCCCCCGGGCCTGGCCAGCGTTGATCTGGTGTTTGGCAATGTCACCCTGTCATCGCGGTCTGTGCGCATTCTGGGCGCGGTGTACGGCGTTCCAGAATTCGATGAGCATTCGATCTTTGTCACCGGCGAAGGATTCACGGACGGCTGCTCATTGTGGCTGGAGGATGTCAACACGGGGGCGAAACTGGAGTCTTCCTCCATCTCGCGGGTCATGGGCACTTCTCTCGTCGCCACCTTCACCGATGGCCTGCCCAACGGCATCTGGAGGGTGGGCATCCGCGGACCCAACGGCCGGGAGATTATTCAGACTGATTCAACCCCGCTCTCCGGGGGGGTGACACATCGCAGCCTCCTTGTCGGCCCCGGGCTGTCCCATTTGAGCACGGGGGAGGGAGGCCAGAGCGGCAATGTGACCCTGACTGTGTACGGCCAGGACTTCGGTCCGGTTCTTTCCATCCAGCTTGTCCGCGGCGAGACAGTCATTGAGGGGAGGAATGTCGCATACAGGGCGGAATCGAACGGGGGGCATTCCGCGGTGGTGACATTTGACCTGTCCGCCGCTCCCAAGGGCATGTACGACATTCTGGCCGCCGCAGCAAACGGCGCGCGGTACGCGCTCAAGAATGTGTTCTCCGTCGCCGACCCAACGCCCAGGATTTCCATCAGTCTGGACATGCCGGACAGGACCCGTGTCGGAAGGGAGGCCAAGTGCGACATCATCGTCACCAACGAGGGCAACGTGGACGGTGTCGGCTCGGTGGTTCTCGACGGTATTCCCCCGAACGCCTCCTGCTCCTTCCCCACTCTGCCCAAGGATGTGGAGGACGCCATGACGACGCAACCCCCAATGGCGGGAGCCGTGGGCTCCATACAATTGAACGAAGTCAGGGTCCCCGCGTCGACAAGCATTAGAATACCGATTGTGCTGGGTCTGTGGCTGCTGCAGAT
>CAIXUF010000850.1 GCA_903922535.1 Candidatus Hydrogenedentota bacterium | reverse complement strand
GAGGCTGCGCGCAAAGCCCCGTTGTACTTCATAGAGGAAAGTGCAAACGTGACGCCGGTGCAGAGTGAGGGCCACGATGGGGACTAAGCAAAGCTGTCTCTGCACGCGCGAAGCATTCACAGCGTTCCTGCTCATCGGGATCTCTGTTCTCTGTCAATCATTGGCTACCATCTTCGGCAAGTTGGCAGGCAAGTTCAGTTCAGAAAGAGCGCTGTTCTACGTGGTGGTCAATCCCTGGTATGTGGCCTCCCTTGCTTTCTTGGGGTTGCAGGCGATTGCGTGGATCCTCGTGCTTCGGCGGTTGCCGCTGAGTTTCGCCTACCCCTTCATGAGCCTTATTTTTCCCCTTAATCTTCTGGCGGCGCACTTTCTCTTCCATGAGTCTGTCGGCATTTTCAATCTTCTCGGCACGGCCTTCATCCTTGCCGGCGTCGTGGCCATTGCCCGTGAGAGCACATGATGGGCACCCTCCCCGACAGGGCGCTTTTTCCGCATTACGCCGCCATGGTGTTCTGCGTGCTGCTGACCACCGCGGCGCAACTTTTGCTGAAAGCCGGCGCAAACCGCAAGGGCAACATCCTGCACAGCTTTATGAACCCCTATACCATGTCTGGCTATGTTGTATTTGCATTGGTCACGATTCTTGCCACCTTTGCCATGCAGAAAATCGACATGAGGTTCGTGTCCACATGGGCTGCCATTCCCTATTTTTTGGTGGTCCTGCTGGCCTGGAGTGTGCTCGGCGAACAAGTCACCCGAAAACGCGTTGCCGGATGCGCGTTGATCGCGATAGGATTGATTCTATTCCACCTCGGGTAGCAGGGCTTGATATATCAACGGGAGATATCACTGTGACAAAAAGAAACCGAATGATGATTACCGGAGGAGCGGGCTTGATCGGTTCACATATTGTGGACTTGTTGGCGGACGGCGAATACTTTCCATGTGACGACATCGTGGTGCTGGACAATTTTGCGCGAGGTCGGCGGGGGAATCTGGCGCACGCCATGGCCAAGCGCAACATCCGCATCGTCGAAGGGGACATATTGGACGCCGCCAAGGTGCGGGAACTCATGGAAGGCGTGGACACCGTGTTTCATCTTGCCGCCCTGCGCATCACGCAATGCGCCCAGGAACCGGGGCTGGCTGTGGATGTACTGGTGAACGGTACGTTCAATGTGTTGAAAGCAGCAGTGGACGCAAAGGTGCGAAAAGTCGTGGCCGCCTCCAGCGCTTCGGTCTACGGCCTGGCACAGAATTTTCCCACGCCGGAAACAGACCACCCCTATGGTAATCGCACCATCTACGGAGCGTCGAAGCTTTTTAACGAAGGAATCTTGCGCAGCTTCAACGACATGTATGGTCTGGACTATGTGGCATTGCGTTTTTTCAACGTTTACGGGCCGCGCATGGATGCATTCGGAAAATACACGGAAGTTCTTATCCGCTGGATGGAGCGCATTGTTCAAGGCCAGTCCCCCATAATATTTGGGGATGGCCTGCAAACGATGGATTTTGTATACGTGACTGATGTCGCACGCGCCAATATTCTGGCGGCGAAAGCCGAGACGACGGATGACGTGTTCAATATCGGTACCGGGGTGGAGACCAGCCTAAAGAACTTGGCGGAGATGCTGATGCACGTCATGGGGGCGCAACGCTCCATCGACTATCAGGCGGAACGCGCCGTCAACCCAGTCCCCCGCCGGTTGGCGGATGTGAGCAAGGCCCGTGAAAGGCTCGGTTTTGAAGCGAAGGTGGGCTTGGAAGAAGGTCTGGCCTATCTGGTCAACTGGTGGAAAAACGAGCAAGGGATATCATGAACCAATTCCACATCCCCATATCCAGGCCCCTTGTCGGTGAGGCGGAGTACGAGGCGCTTCGGGAGCCGATTTTCACGGGCTGGCTGACGCAAGGCCCGCAGGTGGCCGCCTTCGAGCGAGAATTCGGGGCGCTTCTTGGGGCAAAACATGCCTGCGCTGTCTCCAATTGCACGACCGCTCTGCATTTGGCCCTGAAGGCGGCCGGCGTGGGGCATGGTGACGAAGTCATCACCGTCAGCCATTCATTCATTGCCACAGCCAATTCCATACGCTATTGCGGAGCCTTTCCGGTCTTTGTGGATATAGAACCCAGAACCTTCAATATCGATCCCAAACAGGCGAAAAACGCCATAACGGAGAAGACAAGAGCGATTCTTGTGGTCCACCAAATCGGCATGCCCTGCGATCTTTCCGCCCTGCTTCCCATCGCACGCCGTAGCGGCCTTGCCCTGATAGAGGATGCGGCCTGCGCCATTGGCAGCGAAATCCTCTGGGAAGGACAATGGGAGAAGATCGGCAAACCGCACGGCGATGCCGCCTGCTTCTCATTCCATCCCAGAAAGGTCATTACCACCGGCGACGGCGGCATGATCACCACAAACCACCCACAATGGGATGAACAATTCCGGCTGTGGCGGCAGCATTGCATGTCGGTGCCCGACACGGCACGCCACCAGTCCAGCAGGGTGATTGTCGAACGCTATACCGACCTTGGCTACAACTACCGCATGACGGACATCCAAGCCGCCGTGGGAAGGGAACAACTCAAGCGGCTTCCCTCCATTGTGGCCCGCCGTCGTGAATTGGCGGAACGATACGCCGGGTTGCTCTGCGACATGGAGGGCCTTGTTCTGCCTTATGAACCGGCATGGGCCCGGTCCAACTGGCAGAGTTACTGTGTCGGTTTACCGGAACACGCCGA
Organism: Candidatus Hydrogenedentota bacterium; assembly: GCA_903922535.1. The sequence continues at coordinate 541 of CAIXUF010000850.1, read as the reverse complement.
CCAACTCTCCGTCATGCAACAACTCAAGGATGTTGGTGTGGCCACAAAGACCGGGATTATGTGCGCCCACCGTGAACCCGCCTATGAGTCTTTCCCACCCCGCTTTTCCCTGCCCAAGTCAGAAAACACACAGGACAGATCGTTGCTCATTCCGCTTTTCACGCAGATGACGGAGGAGGAGCAGGACTTCATCGCTCAAAGCCTTCGCAGGATTCTCACAGCCACCGCATGAACACTTCTCATGAGACAGGGCAGACTTGTTCCCGTTCGTCGGCACAGGACTATTGCCGACGGAATACGAATCACATCGTTGCCCAATGGAACCAGGTCTCTTGTCCGAAGACTGTTCTTCTGGAAATCATCCGCATGTTCATTCACCATTCCTCACAGTCCGCACGACATTGGCGAAAATAGCACGCCAGCACCAGAAAGGACGGGACTTTCTTGAAAGCTCGCCATCCACACGGTACCGGCAGACAGGACCGGCCAACTCCAGAGAAAAACACGACCTTCTGGAGAATTCCCCCTCTTTATCAGCATG
>CAIXUF010000849.1 GCA_903922535.1 Candidatus Hydrogenedentota bacterium | reverse complement strand
TGCAGTGCCACAACGCCGACACCTCGGCAATCATCCATGGCGTATTCCCGCGAAAGACGATCTTGCGCCGCAAGTGTGCAGGCAAGAACGTGGATTATCAAATGATAGCCGCCAACATCGATGTGGCATTCGTCGTCCAATCCTGCCATTTCGATTTCAATTTGCGGAGACTGGACCGATATATGGCGGCGGTTCATGACGGCGGCATTGAACCTGTATTTCTACTGACCAAGACCGATTTGATATCTCCCGATGAACTGGACCAGATGATGGCTTCCATCAAGCAAAACGGCATTGCCTCCCGCGTCCTTGCACTCAGCAACCTCACGGGGGCGGGATTTGACGACTTCCAACAAGCGTTGGTTCCTGGACAGACCTACTGCCTGCTGGGATCCTCGGGCGTCGGCAAGACCACGCTCATCAATCGCCTGATTGGACGCGACGCATTCAGCACAAAAACCGTCAGCGGAACGGGAGAAGGCACCCATGCAACGTCACGGCGGCAGCTCATTATCCTTGAGAACGGCGCCATGCTGATGGATACACCGGGAATGCGGGAGTTCGGCTTGCTAGGCGCCACCGATGGGGTAGACCAGAGCTTTGAAGACATCCTCCTGATTTCCACGAACTGCCGGTACGTCGACTGCAGCCATACCCAAGAACCCGGTTGCGCCATTCGGACGGCCGTTGCCAACGGCGAACTGAACGAGGAGCGTTATCTCAGCTACCTCAAGCTCAAGAAGGAATCCGACTATTACGCCATGTCATACGTAGACAAGCGAAAGAAGGACAAGGCATTCGGGCGCTTCGTCAAGTCGGCCATGAAGCAGATGCATCAGGAATGACAAGACACCGAACAATCGGTTGCAGGGTACCCTCCACAAGGTGTCGGGTCCCCTGAACCGCGCCGTTGGGCCATGGCGAGGAGAATGCGAAATGTTGCGGATCGCTGTCATAGGCGGTGGGGGGCATAGCCGCAGCAATCATCTTCCCGCTCTGGCGAGGTATATGTCCCTTCATCGGGGCGAGGCAGAGCTTGCCGCGTTCTGCGATCTGCGTCGTGAAGTCGTGGAAGATGTCTCCCGCGAATACGGATTTTCCCGGTACTACACAGATTTTAAGGAAATGCTGGGTGCCGGGCGGTTGGACGGTTGCATCGCCGTGACGCCGATCGCCTCGACTGCAGCGGTGGCGAAAGAGGTGATCGCGGCGGGCGTTCCGCTTCTCATGGAGAAACCGCCCGGCGCCACAGTCGACGAAGCCAGGGAAGTCTGCGCGTTGGCAACCGGCGCCAATGCGCGGGTAATGGTCAGCATGAACAGAAGATTCGATCCGGCGGTTTGCGCAGCGTGTTCGTTTCTTGGAAACAGGCCGTTGGAGTATGTCAGGGCAACGATGACGCGGTGGGACCGGCGGGAAGAGAACTTCTTTGTGCAAACGGCAATCCATTCGTTCGACGCCGTTCGGAAGATTGCAGGAGACGTCAGAAACTGGTCGGTCCGCCGCCGGCTGGTGGATGGCGTCCGGTGGTATTGCGTCGATTTGGAATTCACCAGCGGGGCCATGGGGCGGTTAGAGGTCCTTCCAACCGTCGGAAACAACGCAGAGTACTATGAGATGTTCCAAGCGGAGTCCCGTGTTCTGGCACGGGTGGGCGCAACGGAGGGTGATTTCATCGCGTGCGAAGGGGGACAAGTCGTTCAGCACGACGAGCCGGCGCGGGGAATGCC
>CAIXUF010000848.1 GCA_903922535.1 Candidatus Hydrogenedentota bacterium | reverse complement strand
GTTGCACCGGCGGTGAAGAAGAGAGTCCGACGAAAATGAATCTGTTCTTCACTGCGGATCTCCATTTCGGGCATGAGAACATCCGCAGACATTGCCGCCGCCCCTTTCACACCGTCGAGGAAATGGACGAAGCGCTCATCTCCAACTGGAATGGATCCATTACCGCCAGGGATCTTGTGTACATTGTCGGGGATTTTGCTTGGCTCAACCATAGTCAATATCTTGCCCGGCTGAAGGGTAAGAAGATCCTGATCAAGGGCAATCACGACAAAATGTCTCAGGATTGCCTCCGTAACTTCACAGAAGTGCATCAACTGCTGGCTCGCAGCATTGATAAGCACCTGGTTGTGATGTGCCACTACTGCATGGCTGTTTGGCCATCGTCATGCCATGGCGCATGGCACCTCCACGGCCATAGCCATGGGCGGATCAAGGAATTCCCTGACCTTCCCCGGTGCGATATTGGCGTGGATGTATGGGATTTTGCACCAGTCTCATGGGAAACCGTTAAGCGGAAACTTGATTGTCGTAAGCGAAAACTCAGTGGAGACACAAGCGAACTTGATGTAAATGTGGCCGAAAATAGTCGTGCGAACCGTGGAATTAGGGATATGAAGGTGCAAATTCAGCCGGTGCCGGAATAATGGTGGTACCTGCTAATTCAAGACCGCTACGCACTGTCACGATTCCTGCTTGAGGCCAGGAATCGCGCCAGGGCTCCGCTCTCCGCTCCTTCGTCGCTGTCGGAAGCGCTCCGGCCTACCGGCCTCCGCTTCCCTTCGACAGGCTACGCGCATCGAGTGCCGTCTGTTCGGTCGTTCCACCGCCGAGATGTTCCTCCTCGCGTCCGGAACACGTCGGCGGTTCCTCTCCCGTCACAGCCGGACACTCCATGCGCTCCGCAATACCTATGCGGAACGCGGCCTTCAAGTGCCCGTTCCGGGTCTCCGTTCGTACCTCTCTCCGCCCCGGCCCGTTCACTTCAAGGCCGCTCCATCACAGCGCTACGCTTAGTCGCTACGCGGTTGTCACGGCACCTGCTTACGCACGTGCCGCGCCAACCGCTCCGCTCAGACCTTCGGTCTTGCCATGAACACCACATTCTCCTGCGGCTCCAGGCCGGACGTCATCGGCTACGCCCATGCCGACCGGCCTTCCGCCTTCCTTCGGTCACGCTCCGGGCGGACTGCGACGGCCTCTACGCGACCGACGCAGACCGCCCTCCGCCATCCTTGAACTTCACATGGACAAGACGGGCCGCGACGGCAACTCAGGACTTCGTCGCCGGCAGGCCCGGTGTCGCGCCATGAGATCTTCGATCAGGGGCGACACTCCAGGCGCTGACACAAGACCCCCTACGCACAAAGAGTGTCTTTTGTTCCCCCATGCTTCCGTCTCCCGCGCAGGGCGCGTCCGCCTCCAGCATTCCTCCACAAAACCCACTCCTTGTGCTCCGCCCCCTCTATTCGGAATGCCGTGTTCAATGGCCAGTTCACGGCAACAGCCAGGAGCCGTGAACCGTCCATTCAACACGGCTACCCATCACACGCGCTACCGCGCAACGGCCTTCGGACTCTCTATTCGCTCCACAGGCACGACGCTACGCCCTGTCACGCCCTGTGCTTTTGAAGGCCACAGGGCGCGCCAGGGCTCCGCTCAGACCTTCGGGCTCTCCATGATCACCACACCCACATTAGCCGGACACCCTACGGGTGGGTTCAACGGCGTTTCAAATGCCCGCTCATCGTCACGCGTCCACGGCCCCTGGCATCCGTCGCCCGCCCAGGCCTTCGGCCTGGTCGCTGCGGGCTCCACGGTGGGCCAGTACGGGACGCCCGCCGACTACGGCGGGCTCGCCACCGCGGAACGGTGGCGCCCGTCCTGTCTCACCGCCGGAGCCCTTGCCCACGGGGGCGCGCCTGCCCGTGTCCGTTCCCGCGTGCCGCTGGACGGTCATTTCAAACGCCTTTCGTGAACCCGCCGGCAAGAACTGTGTGGCCAAATGCGCCACACACTTCTCGCTGATCGGCGGGGAATACAGACCGCTCCCCACGAGGGGTCGCTCTGGTTTAGGCAATCACCATCCTTCCCCCCAAGGGGGTCAGTCCACTCCGGGACAAAGAAGAAAACCGGACACCCTTCGGGTGGGTGCTCACAAACGCGGCGCTTCAAAGGTCCCGCTGAACCCCGTTGTTCCCCCCGCCTGCATCCCGGCGGAGGGCCGCAAGCGCTTCGCGGAC
>CAIXUF010000847.1 GCA_903922535.1 Candidatus Hydrogenedentota bacterium | reverse complement strand
TGTCCTTTCAGCCGTGACAATGCCTCTTTGGCCTCCGGAGTCACGTCCATGCGCCCATAGTCCGTCACGCCGTAAACCGGATCGCCCAGGACGGGATGCCCCGCGAACCGCAGATGCACGCGGATCTGGTGGGTGCGCCCGGTTTCGAGTTGCAGCGCCACCAGCGACGCTACGCCAAAGCGTTCCAGCGTCTCCACGTTGGTCACCGCGTCGCGCGCATGCGTTCCGGTCACGGCCATCTTGCTGCGGTCCACCAGGCTGCGCCCCATGGGCGCGTTGATCCGGCCGCGGCTTTCCTGAAACTCGCCGCGCACCAGCGCCAGATAGCGCCGGTCGAACGAATGCGCCGCCGCCTGCTCCGCAAGACTTTTGAACGCGCGGGCGGTCTTCGCCGCCACCATCACCCCGGAGGTGTCGCGGTCGAGCCGGTGCACAATGCCCGGCCGCCGCATGTCCGCGCCGGCCCGCTCGAAATCGGGGCAATGAAACAGCAGCGCGTTTACCAGGGTGCCGTTGTCATGGCCCGGCGCGGGATGCACCACCAGTCCCGAGGGCTTGTTGACGATGACGAGGTCCGCGTCCTCATAGAGGATGTCGAGCGGGATGTCCTCCGGCTCGGGAATGGAGGGCGGCGGTTCGGGAATGTCCACCCCGACCACGTCGTCCAGAACCATGGAGCGCGCGGGTCGGCCGCAGGGCTGGCCGTTGATCGTGACGTGTCCGTCCTTGATCACCTTCTTGAGGAACGACCGCGTCGCGTCCTCAATCACCTCGGCGAGAAACACGTCGAGCCGCAGCCCGGCATGCTCCTCTCCCGTTACCGCTTCAATGTGCTCGGGCATATAAAGGTCCTCATCGCGCAATGCGCGTGTCAGTCTGAATGGATGCCCCGGAAATGGAGCAGCGCGCCCATGAAATCATCGCCGAGATAGTTGGGCATCCACATGTCGCCTGTTTCATCGGTTTCGTCTGGATGCTCGGCGCGGAACGCCGCCTCGGCCGCGTTCGTCGCCTGTGTCAGTGCCTGGCCCAGAATCTCCACCATCACCAGCCAAAGGTCATGCCGTTCCAGCCAGAACCGTGAATCCGATTCCAGCACGGCAGTCAGCAGATCGCCGGGATGGTCACCCGCCGTCGCGAAGGGCTCCTCTTCCAGACGCGCTATTGCCAGGGGAACCAGCCACGGCAGCCCGACATTGTGCCGTATCGCCGCGTACAGGTCCGTCGCGTTGAACTTACGCAGCGGTTTTGCCGCCAGACGCCGCGCAAGCATGGCCACATAGTCATTGCTGTCCGCGTCGTCAAAACAGCCTGGGTCCAGTTCCAGCAGATTCCTGCGCAAATCAATGTCAGGCTCGAAGGACATGGAAACCAATTCTCTTTTTATTGAACCACGAAGGCACGAAGATCACGAAGGAGAATGAAAAGAAAGAATCTCTTCTAACATGGATGGACAGGATATACAGGATAGAAGACGAACAATTCTATTGCCTTATCCTGATAATCCATCCATGTTAATTCTGTCTTTGTTTTCCTCTTTCTTCGTGCTCTTCGTGGCTCTGTGGTTCATGATCTACTTTGTTTCTTCAGAGCATTGCCGCGGCCCGTTTGAATCCCGGCGCGAGCGCCCGGTAGGCCGCCTGGTATTCGCGGAACCAACGGCCATAGTCGGTCACCGCCGCCGGGTCGGGCGTCAGCCGGCTCGTCTCGCGGATGATCGCGTCGCAGGCGCTGCCGACGTCCTTGTGCAGGCCCGCCGCCACCGCCGCCAGGATGGCCGCGCCGTAGGCCGGGCCCTCGTCCACGTTGATGGTGAGCATGGGCGCGTCGTTCACGTCGGCCATGATCTGCCGCCAAAACTTGCTGCGCGCGCCGCCGCCGGAACAGCGGACCTCGGACACCTCCACGCCCATCCCGCGCATGATCTCGGTGCTGTCGTTCATGGCGTAGGCCACGCCCTCCATTACCGCGCGCGACATGTAGGCCTTGGTGCAGCGCAGTGACAATCCGATAAACGCAGCCCGCGCGAAGGGGTCCTTGTGGGGGGTGCGCTCGCCCGTCAGGTACGGCAGGAACAGCAGCCCCTCCGACCCGCGGGGTGCGGTCTCCGCCGCCGCCGTGATTTCCTCGTACACCTCGCGGCCCTCTGCCTTCGCACGCGCCCACGCCTCCGTCCACAACTGGTTGCGGAACCACTGCAGCGAGCCCGCCGCGCTCAGCACGACGCCCATTGTGTGCCACTTGCCCGGCACGGAATGGCAGAAGGTGTGGACCCGGCCCTCGGGGTCCGTGCTCACGTCTTCGGCAAAGGCGAAGAGCACGCCGCTCGTGCCGAGTGACGCCGATACCACGCCCTTGCGCACGATGCCGCAGCCCACGCCGTTGGCCGCCTGGTCGCCGCCGCCGGCGATCACCGGGATGTCCGCGGGCAGTCCCGTCTTCGCGGCCGCCTCGGCGCTCAGTAATCCCGTCACCTCGGGTCCCTCATAGGACTTGGGCAGGAATTCCGGGTCGATGCCCAGAATCGACAGCAGTTCCCGGTGCCAGCAGCGGTTCTTGACGTCAAACAAAAGTGTGCCCGATGCGTCCGCCACGTCGGTGGCGTATTCGCCCGTGAGCACCCAGCGGATGTAGTCCTTCGGCAACAGCACTTTGCGCAGCTTCTCGTACAGGTGCGGCTCGTTGTCGCGCAGCCAGAGAATTTTGGGCGCCGTGAACCCGGTCAGCGCGGGGTTCGACACCATTTCCAGCAGGCGCTTTTCCCCGACCTTCGCCGTGATCGCGTCGCACTGCGCGGCGGTGCGCTGGTCGCACCACAGCAACGCCGGGCGCAGCACCGCGTTGTCCGCGTCGAGAAACACCGACCCGTGCATCTGGCCCGTCAGTCCAAGCCCCTTCACGTCGGCGGGGTTCACCTTCGCCGCCAACATGGACAATGCCTCAAAGGCTGCGCGTTTCCAGTCCGCCGGGTCCTGCTCCGCCCAGCCCGGTTTTGGGCTGTGCAGCGGATATTCCACCAGCGCCGAGGCCAGCAGTTTGCCGGTCTCGTCCATCGCAATGGCCTTGGTCCCGCTTGTGCCCACGTCCAGCCCGAGTACGATGCCCATCTCACAATTCTCCCGCGTGGTTTGACCGGATTGTTGGAATGTTCCGAAACCTGCCCGGAACGCCAATCATTGTGGCATGCCCGCCCTGCCCCGCGCAAAGGCCAGGGCCGGCGGAACACCCGCGATACGAGACTGACGGACTTCTCTTCCAGTAGCAGGGTTTGCCTTGGCACAAACGGGTCGGACCGATCTTGGCGCCAACTTGGCGCCGTTCGTGCCCGTGTCCGGGCATCCGTGTCCCTTTGTCTTGCGCAGTCTGCGGAAAGCCGGACCATTCCCGCGCTCATGGGAATGGGGCCAATGCGGCACATGAGAGGACGGTTCAGAATCGGCCGCGAAAGCCGGATCCAAAAACAGCGCTGAATGGTCTCCCGTGTCCTGACGCCTGCGTGGCTGCGGCACTCCGTGCCATCAATTCTCCACCGGTCCAGTTTTTCCGGATTATATTGAATTAATTGAATGACAACCCTATTGCGCTTTTGTCCCCTTTGTGGCACACTATACCGAACGTTAAATATGCCGTGGTCGTATCTTTTTGCGGGCCCGAACATCAGGGATAGGAACGTAGTCATGGATGCGAAGTTTACGGGATTAACACGGAGCGCGTTGATCGGGTTTCTACGTACTGAAAAAACCGAGTCGGTCCGGGCCGATCTGAGCGGTGCCGATCTCCGCGGGTCAAATCTGCGCGGCATCGATCTGCGCGGGGCGAACCTGCGCAATGCGGATCTGAGCGGCGCGAATCTGAGCGGCTTGGACTTGGGCCGCGCGGATCTGGGCAGTGCTGACCTGAGCGGCGCGAATCTCGGGGGCGCCGATCTGAGCTTTGCCAGCCTGCGCGGGGCGAACCTGCGCGGGGCGAACCTGCGCGACGCGCATTTGAACGGCGCGAATCTGAGCGGCGCGAAACTGGGCTACACGGACCTGAGCGAGACCCATTCAGACGAGGCGGACCTGAGCGGGGCGGACCTGTGGGAAGCGGACATGAGTTACACCAGCCTGCACGGCGCAAACCTGAGAGGGGCCGACCTGAGCGGCGCGGGTCTCTGCGGCGCCGACCTGAGCGCGGCCAACCTGAGTTTCACCTGTCTGCACCGCGCCGACCTGCACGAGGCGGATCTGCGCGGCGCCGATCTTTGGGAAGCGCGCCTGGACGTGGCCAACCTCCACCGCGCAAAACTGTGCGGCGTCTATCTGCGCGGCGCGAATCTGAGCGCGGCCAACCTGGCCGGCGCGAAGGGATAGCCTCTTCATCCACTGGAAGCGCCCCCCACCCGCGCAGTTCCACGCGCCAAAGGCGCACAGGAGAACCGCCCGGGTCAACGTCCCGGGGGCAAAGTGCCCGCGCCCCCGCGCATCCCGTCAGAACTTGTGGGAATACAGCATATATGTGGAAACGTTGTTGAAGTCCGTCTCATGGCGGTCGAAGAAGAGATACCCCACCGCCAAGACGACTGAATCGTTCTTGCCGAGGGGCGTTTCCACGCCGATGCGCGGGCTGATGTACTCCGTCGGATGGTGCAGGTACTGCTTTATCTTCAGCGACGGGGCAAGGTGCTGAATTCTGAGCCGGGCCGTGGCCGTCTCGCCGGCATCGACAAAGCCGACCGCCGCCTCAAGGAAGGGCCTGCTCGAACGCAGCGCGTCCATGATGGCATTGCGCGACGGGTCCCTGTTGAGCACCGGCTTTCCCCACGGATAATAATCCGCGCCCGCGGCGACAAACCAAAGCTTGCGGCCAAAATTGACCTTCACATTCAACGGCAGGGGAAACAGGTAGTTCTCCTTGGTCTTCACATTGCCGATGATTCCGCCAACGTCCACGAACCAGGACCAGTTTTCGTTGATGTCACGGCCCAGCGCCAGGTGCGCGTCAAAGAGCCCCCAGTTCTTGCTCAGGTCTTTGAACGTTCTCGCCCTGTCCCATCCGGGGATCAACACACTGAACGGCTTGTTCAGTTGGCGGTTAATCTCGCCCTCCGACTCATCAAGTCTGGCATGCACATTGGCGAGCCCCCCCTTGACGAACCAGCGGTTCTGCCACTCGTCTTCGGCCTTCTTCTCCGCACTGCAGCATTCCTCCTTGACGGGTGAGGCGGCTGCCTTGGCTTCCGCCGCGGCCACGCTGGGGGGCTGTCCGGCCGGAGCGGCGGGGTCGGCCGCACAGACCACTCCGCACAGCATGCACAAGAAGGCAATGCACAGACACCCTTTGCGCACGGAAGTTTTGTTGCACGTTGCTGCCCGCATGATCGCCTCCATTCTCATATGATTCCCAACGGTTCGCCTGAACAGAGAATATCATAGTTTTGCCACGTCATTCACTGGAGTTTCTTTCCCGGGTGACCGTCTTCCGCAAAGGGCGCCTCGAAGTCCGCCCAGGTCCTTCCATTCCCCATGCTGACTTGATGCGCGGACTGTGTGGAGATTAAGCTGGCGGCGTCCTTTTGATTTGGCAGGCATTCAACCTTGGAGGGACTCACCATGGCACACGGCGGAATTCAGGAAGAGCTTGGCGGCCGCATCGCGGCAACGCCGATACTGGACGCGCACACGCATCTCGTCGGCGGAAAACTCGGCGCGCGGGGACTGCACGACATCCTGCTTTACCACATGGCCGTGAGCGACCTGTACGCAGCCGGCTGTCCAAGCGGGAAACGCCTCACTGAATACCCAAAATGGCCCAGCCGCGAAGAGGCGGAGTTCCGCATCCAGGAGGCCATTCCGTACCTGCGCCACGTCCGGAACACGAGCATGATCTGGGCCATGCGCATCCTTCTGCGTGAACTGTACGACTGGGACAAGGAAATCACGCTGGACAACTGGCGGACACTGGACGGACTCATCCGCGAGCGTGCCGACGACCGGGCATGGCACCGGGAGATTATACGGCGGGCCAACATCAAGCGCCTCTGCACGGAACTGGCGCGGCGCGGCGCGGATGCGGACGGGGCGGGACCCGATGACGCCATACTCCAGTACTCCCTCGAGTGGGCCTTCTTCTCCCGCTGCCAGTGGGGCGAATTCGACACGGCGGTGTACGAGTTGGAGCGCTGCTGGGGCCGCAATCCGGAAAGCCCCACGCCCATCGGCGGCACAAGACCCACGCCCGACCGGACCATCCGCACGCTGGACGACGTGCACGCCGCGGTCGAATGGTTTGTGAGCCACATTCCCGCCGGTCAGATCACCTCGAACGCCACACACATCTCGACCGACGTGGACTTTCGGCCCGTGACCGACGCCGAGATGAACGCCGCCCTCGCCCGGCGCGAAAGCGCCGGTTCCGCCGAGCGGGATGTCTATGCCTCCTACATAAACGAAGCCTTTCTTTCCTCTTTTGAGAAGCATTTCGGCGACACGCTTCTCTTCCAGTTCAGCACCGCCGCCGAACCGCTGCCCTTCGAGACCTCCAGCCGCATATCGCAGCGCACCCTGGCGCAGCTTGCCGAAATGATTGGCCGCCACCCCGGCGTGCGTTTCCAATGCCACGTGTCGAGCGCCCA
>CAIXUF010000846.1 GCA_903922535.1 Candidatus Hydrogenedentota bacterium | reverse complement strand
CCAGTCCATCTGCCCGTCCGCGGCCGTCGCAGCCCCAACCCACACCGTGTCAACACCGTTCTCGCTCAAAAGGACGGCCACGTCGCCGGTCACATTGGTCGCCGTCCACGTGATGGCATGGGTTTCGCCCTGTGACCAAGTCTCTCCGCCGTTCGGCGAGGTGACCGCAAGCGCAGGCACGTCGCCCGGCGCCGCGATACTGAAGGTCCCATCGCTCAGGTCCTCAAAGCGGTTGTCGTCGCCGTACATGACGTGGACCCTGTAATCGCCGCCCGGGGCTTGCAGCGCCGGAACCGTCCACGACACCTGTCCGGTAGCGCCGACCCCAATCCACGCGCTGTAAGCCCCGCCCTTCTCCAGCCAGACCGCAACGGTGCCGGTCAGGTCGGTCTGATTCCACGTGACGGTGAAGGTCTGGCCCTGCACCCAGGTCTCGCCGCCGTTGGGGGAAAGGAGCGTCAGCGGGGGCGCGATAATGCTGAACGTGTTGTCACTCAGGTCTTCCACCGCGTTGTTGTCCCCGGACATCACATGGACCTTGTACACGCCGCCCGGCGCGACGGATGCGGGAACCGTGTAGGACATCTGCCCATCCGACGCCGCAACGGTGCCAATCCACGCGCTGTACGCCCCGTTTGCCTCCAGCCAGACGGCCAATGCGCCGGTCACGCCGGTCTGGGTCCAACGGATGGTCTCGGTCACGTCCTGAATCCACAGTTCGCCGCCGTTGGGCGACGTAAGCGCCAACGGCGACACCCCGGACGCGACGGTAAACGTGCTGTCGCTGAGGTCCTCAACCGCGTTGTTGTCGGCGGAAATCAAATGGATCCTGTACGTGCCGCCCGGCGTCACCCATGTGGGCACCGTCCAGGCCAACTGCCCGGCCGAGGCCGGGGCCTCGCCAATCCACCGCATGCCCCCACCATTGTCGTCCAGGAAGACGGCCACGGCACCCGTCACGCCCGTCTGATCCCAGGTGATGACGCGGGACCCGCCCTGCGTCCACGTCTCACCGCCGTTCGGCGCGGTGACCGCAAGCGTGCCGACCGTTCCGGCCGCAATGCTGAACGTGTTGTCGCTCCAATCCGCAACCGCGTTGTCTTCCGCCGACATCACAAGAATCTTGCACGCGCCGCCCGCGGCCACCCAGGCCGGAATCGTCCAGGAAAACTGCCCGACCGAAGCCAAAGCCTGTCCAATCCACACCAGGTCCGCACCATTCGCACTCAGATAAACCGACACGGCCCCGGCCACCCCGGTCTGATTCCATGTGATGGCGTGGGTTTCGCCCTGCGTCCAAGTCTCGCCGCCGTTCGGAGAGGTGACGACAATCGGGGACACGCGGGCCGCCACGCTGAACGTGCCATCGCTCAGGTCCTCAACCGCGTTGTTTTCCGCCGACGTCAAGTGAATCCTGTACGCGCTCCCCTGCGTCACCCAGGAGGGAACCGTCCAAACGAACTGTTCGGCCGAAGCCGACGGCTGTCCAAGCCACTGCGTGTCCACCCCGTTCACGTTCAGAAAAACCGCCACTGCGCCCGTCACGCCGTTCTCGTTCCACGTGATGGTCTGTGTCGCATCCTGCGCCCAGTTCTCCCCGCCGTTCGGAGCGGTAATCGCAAGCGAAGCCAGGACGGGGGTGGGCTCGATGGTGAATGCGTCGTCGCTCAAATCGGCGTAGCGGTTGTTGTCGCCGTAGACAATATGGATCCTGTACGCGCTGCCCGGGGTCTGGTTGAGGGGAACCGTCCAGGACAATTCCCCGTCCGGCGCCAGGGCCGAACCCATCCAAAGGACGTCCGTGCCATTCACGTCCAGCAGGACCGCCACCGCGCCCGTCAACTCGGCCCGGGCGTTCCACGTCACAAGCTGCGGCAGACCCGGAACCCAGGTTTCCCCGCCGTTCGGCGAACGCAGCGTGAGCGGTGGCGCGATGACCGTGAAGGTGCCGTCGCCAAGGTCCTCTATCGAGTTGTCGCTTCCAGAGATGACATGAACCCTGTACAAACTGCCCGGCGTCACCGACGCGGGAACCGTGTACGACATCTCCCCGTCCGCAGCCGCAACCGCGCCCACCCACACGCTGTCCGTTCCGTCCACATTCAGCAGGACGCCCACATCGCCCGTCACGCCAACCGCGTTCCAGGTGATGGTCTCGGTTTCGCCCTGAATCCAAAGTTCCCCGCCGTTCGGCGAAGTGACCACAAGCGGTGCCACCGCCGCGGGCGTGATGGTAAACGCCGCGTCGCTCAGATCCTCCAGGGCGTTGTCTTCGGCCGAGATCAAGTGGATCCTGTACGCGCTCCCCGGCGCCACCGACGTGGGAACCGTCCAAGAGAATTGCCCGGCCGAAGCGGGAACTCCACCAAGCCACTCCGTGTCTGTTCCGTTCACGTTCAAAACAACAGCCACCGCGCCGACCACACCAACCTGGCTCCACGTAATCGTCTCCACATCACGCTGCGCCCAGGACTCGCCGCCGTTCGGGGCGGTGACGGCAAGGCTGGTGCTGCACACGCCGTTTGACACAGTCAACGTCGCCGTGCACGTCGCCGTATTGCCCGCATCATCGGTCACGGTGAGGATTACGGGGGTGTCGCCCCTGCCAACGGTGGCACCCGCCGCCGGCGACTGTGTCACGGTCGGGCAGGTGTCCATATCGTCCGTTGCAGCGACCTCTGTCGTGAAGTCGGGCACAAGGGCCTGGCACAGATTATCCGCCGAAACACTGCGGTTCGCCGCGCAGGTGGTGATCACCGGCGGGGTTGTATCCCTCACGACCGCTATCGCCTCGTAGGCACCCATGTCCACACCCGAACCTTGGGGACGCAGCATGCCCACAATGTCCGTAATGGGCGCACCCGCGGCAGTGCCCGTGTCTATACACGGAGAATCCGGCAAGAGTTGCAAGTTGCCGTTATTGGCGTCCACAAAGAGCGGGTCTGCGCTGATGTTCCCGGTGCCCGCATATCCTCCCTGGACGCAGGAATAGGCCACCAACGGCTGGGAAGAGGATTCGTAGTTGAATATTTCCTCTCCGGAGGATGCGGTGTCACCCCAAAGAATGCAGTTTGTCAAAGTCGGCGAAGAATATGCGTTGACCATTCCGCCACCGGCACTGGCCCAATTGCGGGTGAACGTGCAATTCATCAACTGCGGGGAAGACTGCACGTTGCACATTCCGCCGCTGACATTGCCGGCCGAGTTGCTTGTAAACGAGCAGTTCGTAACCACGGGAGATGAAGAAATGTTGCACATTCCGCCGCCGATATCGTCGACCGAGTTGCCTGCAAACAAGCAGTTCGTTACCTCAGGAGAAGAGGAAACGTTGCACATTCCGCCGCCGACATTGCCGGCCAGGTTGCCTCTGAACGTGCAGTTGGTCACTGCGGGAGAAGACGACTCGTTGTACATTCCGCCGCCGCTATACGCAATAGCAGATTTCTGCGTAACTCCGCTCGATTTCGCTTGCGCGCCGCCACCACCACCACCACCACCACCGGACTCGGAAGCATATCCCCGGGTGACGGTAAAGCCGTCCAACACCGCCCCATCAGAACCAAGCACGCACCGGCGCGCGTCTTCTCCGTCGATGATAGTGGTGTTTGCCAGCCAGTTACGCTGGTCACGAACCGTTTCCGTGCCAACGAACCCGCCATAGAGCCTCACGCCGGCCTTCATCAACACCACTTGAACGCTGTCACCTGCGGCGGTGTACATGCCCGCGGCAACCCAGACTTCGCCACCGCCGTTGTTGGCAGCCGCATCCACGGCGGACTGGATGTCCCGGAACGCTGTTGCCCAAGACGTACCGTGCCAGGGGCCGACGGTGTTTTGTGCGGCAACATGGTAATGAGGAACACACTCCACGACGTATACTGTGCGTGTGACCCGCTCAGCGCGGTTGCCGCTGCCATCGCCTGCGTTATAGGTCACGGTGTAGGTGCCGTTTGCCGATGTGTCCACCGTGTCGCCGCCCACCGTCACGGCAAGGCCGGTCGCGCAGTTGTCTACAACCGTCGCGCCCAGTTCCGTGTACTCACCACCGCATTCCACCGTGATCGCGGCCTCGCCGACCAACTCAACCACCGGCGCGCTCATGTCCGCAACGGTCAGCTTCAGTGTGCAGACGGCGGAGTTGGCCGCGGCGTCGGTCACGGTCAGGGTAACCATCGTGTCACCCAGAGCCGCCACGGAGCCCGCCGCGGGAACCTGCACGGTCACGAGGCTTCCCGCCTGCGCCACGTTGTCAATCGCTGTCACTTGCCCGGTGAAGTCCGGCACCGACGCTGTGCAGGCGGCACCCGCCGGAAGTGTTTGATCCGTCGGGCAGTCGGTGATGACCAGCGGCTCGGTGATGGAATACACGCCGCCCGAAAGAAGAAGGATGCCGCCGGGAAACAGTTCCTGTGACTCGGGCGCGGGGGAGGAGAAGCCCGGCACCGGGTCATACGAAATAGTGATGAGTCCCGTGGGCACATTTCCGAGGGTCTGATCCCCCCGGCCCGAATGCGTCTCGCCATCCCCGTCAATGAACATCCACCGCGACCTATTGATGGAGACATCGACCTGGACCGTACCCGTCTGGCGGGTGTAAGCGCCGTTGACGGTCATTGTGCCGCCCAGGGACAGCGTCTCTTGCGGAGGATCGGCGGGCTTGTCCCAATTGGGCAGATCGCCCCAGTGCAGGGTGATCGTTCCCGTGGCAACACCTGGAACGGTCGCATTACCGGTCATGTAATGTATTGCCCCGTCCCCGTCGAGGTAGGACCACGGGGCGCTGTCGGACGGAACACTGACGATGAGTGTGCCCCTGTCGCGGGTGTACGCGCCGGACAGGGATACCGGCGCGTCAGAGACATCCACAGATTGCGCCTCGGGACCCGCCCAGCCCGGAACGGGCTTGAAGGTCAGGGTGTGTGTACCGGGAAGCGCGTAGGCCGCCTGGCCACTGTTGATCCAATCGCCCCCGTCCAGCGCCCACTGCGCCCCCGCCAAGGAAGCGTCGGGCGGCGTGACGGTCACGGTCACCGGCACCCCATAGGTCACGGTCAACGAAGCGCGGGCCGTGTTGTTGGACGTGTCGCGCACGACAACAGTAATCGTGTTGACACCCGGATGCACCGGCACGCCCGGAATCTCCCACGCAGTGGCGGCCGTGATGCTCCCACTGCCGCCAAGATCATTAAACCAGGTGATCTCCGCCAAGCCTCCGTCGTCCGCGGCCTGTCCCGCCAAGTCCAGCATGTCGGCCGTACCGGTATACGCCGGGTCCGAAGTGGGCGTGGTGATCTCGACGGTAGGCGGCGTGACATCCGACGTCGCCGACGGTAGCACGGTGATGTAATTCACCTTTCGGGCGCTGTCCGTCCCCGCCGGACCGGTGACCTGCAACGACACCGTGTAGGTGCCGGGAATCGCGTAAGTGTGCGATACCGCGGCATCGCCGCCGTCCGCCGTCCCGTCATCCTCAAAGTCCCAGGCGCGCGTGGACACTTCACCCACGCTCCGGTCCGTGAACGTAACGGTAAACGGTGCGGTGCCCGTAGTTTCGACCGCGTCAAAATCCGCATACAGATGCGGCTGGTTGTCCACGGGAGAGAGGTAGTAACTTTCGGCCCCGTCGGCCCCCACAGACAGCACCACAAAGTGCCACATTACGCCGGTGCTGTCCGCATTCCAGGGTTTGTCCGTATCGAATTGAATGCCCGCGCTTTCGCCAAAATAGGAGAACTGCGTCTGGTCGTCCCGTGAACCGTACACATGATAGGCGGTCACAGTTGGATCGGTGCTCGCCGTCCATGTCAGCCGGGTCATGCCCTCGGCATCTTGGGAACCAACCGCGCTCGGAGGCAGCGGAGACGGGAGTACGGCAAGAACCTCTGTATCGGCATGGTTCACCGTGAACGGAACAACAATGGCCGATGCATGGCCCACCCACGAGCAGGTCTGCTCCTGCTGCGCATCGGTCGCCACACGCCCAATGGTCAGCAACAGAGGCATACCCTCGTCGCCCTTGAAGGACACCGTGTAGGCGCCGTCTACTGGGTCACCCATGGACACCGCGCTTAGGTCTGCATTAACCGAAACTTCAACATTGGGGATGGCGTTTACCAAGTCCCCGGTATCGAGCATGTTGCCACTGCGCTGCCCCGTAGGGTCCGTGACGCACAACGTCGCCTGCCCGGACAGACAAACGCTGACGTGCTCGCTAATGCCTCCAGCAATTGCTCGGGCCTGCGAGGACAGCATTGTCGGCGGTTGAACGCCGAGAAAGCCCAGTATCTTTTCCTGCAACGCGCTATTTGCAATCATGTCGCCATGACGGCCATATGCTCCTTGTTGTGAGTCCATGTAGTCAGGCGTGAGGCAGTCAGGAAGTGCTGAGAACAACGGCACCGTGCCGTCACCCGGCGTATGCGTCGGAGACCCGTCATCTACCGGTTGACCGTATTCATACAACCCCGGGGAAGTGGAGGGTTTTCGCACATGAATCATTTCAATGGTAACATCCTTCTTATCGAACATCAGTTGGTTGGGGTCCGAAGGAACTGTTGACGCGAATAGCTTGGCCTTCACCTTGTCGGGATAAAGAGTTCCATCTAGAGTGTAGCGGCAATTAATGAGGCTGCGGCTCCCGTTCATGGAAGCAAGACGCCAATTAGCAGGCCCACAAGTCATGGACTCATTGTCATCAACGAAGAGGGGTTGCGCCGGGTCGTTGTCGAACACAAGGAACGGATAAACAGGGAGAAGATTCCCGACGCCAAGAGCGTCCTTGCGAATGAACTTACGGATTGCCTTGTGATCAAGGGCCATACCGGCCGCATCAACCAAGTCCTCCCCAAGTACGCCGACGGGGTTCACGGCATATTCCCATGTGGACATTGCATTCGGGTACATTTCCCTGTATGTCCGATAAAGAACCGCATAGTAGAGTATCTCTTTGGCCGGCGGGACAAATGGCTCCCCTCCCTCCCACATATAGTAGGCTTTTGAAGATCCCTCATTGGGAGTCCCCACCATGGCAAACTTGTCTATATCGTTACGATACGCGCTGCTTTCAATATAGGCCCGTGTCACCAAGCCCCCCATGCTGTGCGCTATAACATCCACCTTGTTACAGTCAGGATTTGAAAGCCGCGACAGCCGTAGTGCCTCGTCTATCTTGTCAACAAGGTACTTCGTCGCTTCCTTAACGGGAAGCCGCCAATCGTACGGCGCTTCAAGGACAATATAATCGTTCTGCAGCCGTTTCTTCAGGGCGTCCCAGCCAAGCATATCAAGGCCGGGATTAACGATTTGCAGTTCTGATCCCGTTAGCTGGCCGGGTCTTTTCTTGAGATAGGGCACCATTAGATGATCGTTCTTCATCGTGCTGCCCATAATGCCGGGCACTAGCAAGACAGCCCTCGTCTTGTGCACAAGGACCAACCGGCAGGATGCTTCCCGGCCGGCGCTCACATCCACACTAGACAACTCGCTTTGGGACCGGTCCTGTCCTTCTGCGCCCAGAAGATAACTTCCGGGTGGAAGGATAAAATGAGACAATCCACACTCGGCAGATTCGCAAAGACCTGTTGACTTCTCTTGCAGCAAATCGAACGTGTCTGCCTTATAAACCCGGACCTGCGAAAGAGGCGCTCGCCAACCCGAAGTGTCTTCCACTATAACCGTTAGCTTTCCCGTATCCCCCTCGGAGTTCTTAACCACCTCAAGAAAGTTGCTTTGTGCCCGCAGGGATTTCCCGCCAAAAGTGGCCGTCCCGATCAGCCGTGTGCGCGTGACCGGCTGGAGGAATTTCACGCTGTCCTGCCACTGGCCGTTGACCAACGAGACATAGGAAAGGCTAGTTCCACAAGACGACACCTGCGAATAGATATCGACGCGGCCATTGACGGCGGCAAGCCCGCCGGCGGATGTGAGCGCTGAGATCGTAACGTTTACCGGCGTATTTACCTGAACACTGGCCGGAATGGGCGAAATCAGCAGCGCCGCCACGGAAACCGGCGGTGCGGTGCCCTGCTGCCGCACCGAGACGGTGGCGGAGGCGGGATTAGCCCCGGGGGCAGAGAACAGAACGCCCCCCGCGCGTTCAGTCGCCGTGGTGTTCGGTGCGCAGGTGAATTGCAGCGTGCGCCGGTTGCCCGGAGACAGTCGACCCTGCTGGTCGCCGGAAGCAATTGTCAACCAAGGCGCATTAATGATGTGCGCGGCAAAAGCAAGCGCTGTCGTTCCCGCATTCGCAATTGCCAGAGATACCCGGCCACCGGAAGAGGGTATTGTCAGATTGTCAGGGGAAAGATTCCAGTCGCCTTCTCCTGAAAAGTCTAGGTTCGATACGTAGGCATCGCGGGTGTTTATATTGACGAAGAGAACGGTTCCATCATTCAGGGCAACCGCGTTCGTGCAAGAAAAGCCTGACGGCAAATCAATCGTTTGCTTGACGAAGCTCAGTGTCGGGTCACACAGTTTCAACGATGTGCCCAAGAAAATGACGTCACCATTGGACAGACAGACAGGCCTCCCGGACACAGGACCGATATTTGACGCTTCCGAAAAAGTTGAATCTGAATGCCTGTAAACAATGGGGACCGGGTTTGCGGCCTCAGGTATGAGCACAATCCTTCCGTCACTGAGCACGCACCCCTGCGGCCTGCCAAGTGAAACAGGCGGCTGGTTTGCCGCTGCGGTGGATTGCCCGGTTGCAGGAGTGTAAATCTCAACCACCGGATTTGATCGCTGGTTCCAATAGGACGCACCACCCGCAAAGAATACCGAACCGTCCGGCAAGAGCGTTGCAAAGGCCGCGAAACGCCCGCAAACCATGTGGCCAACATTGAGCAGCAGATGCCCGGACACAGCGTCAAAGGCGTCCACTCTGGTGTCGGTACTCGCGTACCCTCCTTCATAAGCCCCGCCCGCGATCAAAACCCTGCCGTCGCCGAGCCGAACACAATTGGGACGATAAATCCTGTTCTCCGACATGGTTCCTGCTGACGTAAAAGTGCCCTGGTCGGGATCATACACTTCCACAGAATTAAACTCTGGGAAAATTGCCCCACCCGAACCACCCGCGACCATCACACGCCCATCCTGCAGAAGGGCCATCCCAGGCCCCAATCGTGGTTGTATCATGCTTCCCGTAAGAAGGAAACGGCGGGCGACCGGATCATAGATCTCGGCCGGGCCTACTGTATAGGTGCTGCTGTAGTAATCAGTCTGCGTTGCGCCGCCAACGAAGAGCACCCTGCCGTCATTCATGAGAAGCGGGTCCGCGCAACCCATACGGACAGAATTCATCTGTCCGACAGGTGTCCAGGCCGTACCTGCGCCCTCCTGCGCCATCGCTTTCCCACTCGGGCCCGCTCCCAGCGCCACCAGTCCCCCGACCAGAATAAGCACCCACACCCACACCACGATCGCGTTTTGTTGACGCATGGATCCACCCTCCATACCTTTGAAGTGACCGCACACCCGCACCGGGAGACAACCCCAGTGCCGAACCGGCACCGGGCCAACCCCTCGGACACCGCTAAATACAACTATATATACAACTGCTTTCCCGGTCAAGCACTCTTTGGCGAAAGTCTTGCAGGGTGCTGCGCAGCAAAGCGGAGCGCACCGTCTTTGCCCCCCGAACACCGTCAGCGTTCTTCTATGCGGATACAGAGACGGAACAAAGATCCTTCACTTCGTTCAGGATGACAAAACGGAAGGTGCGCTCCGCTTCGCAGCACCCTACAAACACACTCTCACGGATCGGATGCTCTTTTTTGACTGCGTGCGGCCATGCCGCCGCTTTTCTTCGCCGTGGCCATGCCGCCGCACTCAATAGGGGAACATGTTTCGCCCTGCTTCCTCATTGCCAAATGCGGCTTTGGAACAAAGCGACAAGGTGCCGCTTCCACGGGGTTCCGCGCGGCCCTGTTCTCCGCGACCTTCGGCACCGCGTTATCGCGCCGGGGCGGTGGGCAACGCGGTGTCCGACACTTTAAGCGTCCCGCCCTGCTTTGGCGAAAACATTTCGAAAGCGCCCGCGCCCGGGTCGGTGACCATGCAGGTGTACAGCCCCTCGTCCGCGCTGACGCAATTGCTTATGTTGAGCGTGGCGGTGTTCACGCCGGAGTATTTGGTGCCGTTGGCCAGGTCTGCGCCCTTGCAGCGCCACTGGTAGCTGAGGGCTATGTTGGTCGACGCCGTCGCGACGGTGAACTGGGCCGTCGTTTTCGGCTTGACCGTCTGGCTTGCCGGGATGATGCCGGGCTTCGTGTACACAATCACGAAGGTGCCCGCGGGCACCGTGGTCGTCCAGACGCTGCCGGCCGCCAACTGCCCGCTGGCGCCCGTGCCGGTGGTGTCTTTCGGGAGCAACTGGGGCGAGATATTTTTTCCGGCAATGGCAACATTGCTTATTGCCGCGCCGCTGGTGTT